>DRPO01000561.1 GCA_011330835.1 Gammaproteobacteria bacterium
CGCTCAACGTGCTGTGAGAGCGTTTTTTCAATAAATCGACACTCACTGCTTCTGTAAGCTTATGATTAATAAGCACATGAAGAAGTCAAGACATTTTAAGCGCGATTGCCCTGGGGTATTCTCGATCGCAAGAGGTATATTCCCGGGCGTGAGTGGTATACTCTGCGCCCTTTGTCCGGATATTCGTTCTGATGACCCCGAAAAGCGCCTATAGCAAAGAGGAGCTGCTGCAATGCGGCCACGGTGAACTGTTTGGCGAGGGCAACGCCCGCCTGCCTCTGCCCAATATGTTGATGATGGATCGCATCACCCGGATCGACGCCAAGGGGGGGAGTCACGGCAAGGGCGAGATTGTCGCGGAACTCGATATCACTCCGGATCTGTGGTTTTTCGCCTGTCACTTTGAAAATGACCCCGTGATGCCGGGCTGTCTGGGGCTGGACGCCTTGTGGCAACTGGTCGGCTTCTATCTGGGCTGGTTGGGCAATCCGGGGCGCGGTCGGGCTCTGGGGGCCGGGCAGGTGAAATTCTCGGGCCAGATCCTCCCTGACGCAAAATTGGTCACCTACCGGCTGGACGTGAAGCGACTCATTCAGCGCAAGCTGGTGATGGGGATCGCGGATGGCGAGGTCAGCGTGGACGGGCGACTGATCTATGAGGCGACGGATCTGAAGGTGGGTTTGTTTACATCGACGGAGAACTTCTGAGGGAACGCTTCGGCGGGAAGTGATGTTCGGCGGAATGTCTGTCGAGAGAATTGAAATGTCAGAGGAAAATTCATGCGGCGAGCGGTAATTACGGGAATGGGCATTGTCTCCTGCCTGGGCAACGATGTGGCGACGGTCTCGAAGTCGCTGCGCGAAGGCAAATCCGGGATCACCTTTCAGGAGGATTATCGGGAAATGGGCATGCGCTCCCAGGTGGCCGGCGTTCCCGATATCGATCTGAAGGGCAATATCGACCGAAAGTTGCTGCGTTTCATGGGCGGCGCGGCGGCCTATGCGTATCTGGCGATGCGTCAGGCCATCGAGGATTCGGGGCTGGAAGAATCGGAAGTCTCCAACGAGCGGACCGGCATTATCGCCGGTTCGGGCGGAGCGGCGTCTTCCTCTCAGGTGGAAGCGGCCGATATCCTTCGCAGCAAGGGCGTTCGTCGCGTTGGCCCCTATCGGGTGACCCAGACCATGGCGAGCACCGTGTCGGCTTGCCTGGCCACGCCTTTCAAGATACGCGGCGTCAATTACTCGATTTCGTCCGCCTGTTCGACCAGCGCGCACTGCATCGGCAATGCCTTTGAGCAGATTGCCTTCGACAAGCAGGACATCGTTTTCGCCGGCGGCGGCGAAGAGGTCCACTGGACGTTGAGCTCCCTGTTCGACGCCATGGGGGCGTTATCGACCAAGTACAACGAAACGCCGGAAAAAGCTTCGCGCGCCTATGACGCCGACCGGGATGGTTTTGTCATCGCTGGCGGCGGCGGCATGGTCGTCGTCGAGGAGCTGGAACACGCCCGCGCCCGAGGCGCCAGGATCTATGCCGAGATCGTTGGCTACGGAGCGACTTCCGATGGCTACGATATGGTGGCGCCGTCCGGAGAAGGGGCGGTGCGTTGCATGCGGCAAGCGCTGGCGACCGTGGATGGTCCCGTCGACTATATCAATGCGCATGGCACCAGCACGCCGGTGGGCGACATCCGCGAACTGGGCGCGGTGAAGGAGACTTTTGGCGACAACGTGCCGCTGATTGGCTCCACCAAATCATTGTCGGGACATTCGCTCGGCGCGGCGGGAGTTCATGAGGCGATCTACAGTCTGATCATGCAACAGGAAGGCTTTGTCGCGCCTTCGGTCAATATCGAGCGCCTCGATCCCGATGCCGAAGGGTTGCCCATTGTTGGCGAACTTGTGGAGAATGCGTCGCTGGAGCGCGTCATGTCGAACAGTTTCGGCTTTGGCGGCACCAACGCCAGCCTGGTCATGCAGCGCTGGGATGGATGAAAACCCCGTTTCCGAAGGCCAGGTCCATGACACGGTATGCTTCCCGCGCCCAGGAATACCTCGTTCAGGGCGTGTAGATTTTCGTCGAGAGCAAGGCGTAAAAACGCAGGCATAGTGGCGCTACGTCAAGTTTTTGCAACGCAGCTATCGGCGAAAAGACGCTCGCCATGAATTGGGGGATTCTTGATCGCGAGAAGTATAAGTCCCATGGCGTGGCGCGGCGCGCGTCTTTTCTGATAAACTCCGCGCTTCCCGGCACGGATGTCGCGTAAACAATGCGCCTGTAGCTCAGCTGGATAGAGCGCTGCCCTCCGGAGGCAGAGGTCAGGGGTTCGAATCCTCTCAGGCGCGCCATTTCTTTCCCTTTGGCGTTCTCCGCCAGACTGGGGGCGCGGACTTGTTTCCCTCAGCCTATCCTTCATCAACAAACAGTGGTTTACGTGAACCAGTTACGTACTTGAGCCAGCCTTATTGCCGATAATCGGCGTAATCAGGGTTCCAATCCGTAATGTTCACGACAACTCCATGAAAACAGCTTCTTTTCTTCCCGCACTGGCTTTGTTGGTTTGGCTGGCGTCCACGCCCGCGTTCGCGCTTGACAATAACGACATTGGATTTCAGCAGGTGGTGGACGAGCTATCGGATGAGCCGGATACCGATATTGGCGATGGCGTGTGCAAAACCAGCAATGGGGGATGCAGTTTGCGGGCGGCGATTCAGGAAAGCAACGCCGACAAGGACAGAATCTGGGAGATCCAGTTGACCGCCGGAACAATCTCGATTTCCGACGAAAAAAGCAATTACGAAATCAAGGCCAGCGTCATTATCACCGGCGCCGCCAATGGCGGCAGCATTCTGGAAGGGCATACGTTTTCCCGAATATTCAAGATCGTTCCCGCTGATTCGGCTCCGGTTGAGGTGTTGTTGCGCAATATGACCCTGCGAAAAGGGC
>DRPO01000562.1 GCA_011330835.1 Gammaproteobacteria bacterium
ACGCCTATGTCGATCATCCCAGCTTCGGCATGGCCGTCATCGGACGCCTGCTGGAAGCGCAGGGTTTTCGCATCGGCATCATCAGCCAGCCGGACTGGCGAGGCCCGGATGACTTCCGTCGCCTGGGCAAGCCCAACCTGTTTTTCGGCGTCACCGCCGGCAACATGGATTCAATGGTCAACCACTACACCTCGGATCGGCGAATCCGCTCCAATGACGCCTACACCCCCAACGGAGAAGCCGGCAAGCGCCCCGATCGCGCCGCCATTGTCGAGCTGGCGCACCGGCTGGCCAGCGGCGAGAAAATCCAGGATATTACCGACATTCGCGGCTCGGGCCCGACCAGGCGCCGGCCTTCCTCCCCACCCCAATGGCGCTGTCCTCCAATTCCCGATAACCCTCAAGCTCCATAAGCAACCTGCCTTTTTCAGACTTGGCAATGTCCGCCCAATGCTTTCCCTCCAAAGCGCCAACCATGGCGTAGAGAAAATTGAGACTCGGCTTCACGCTGCATTCCGCGCGCAGCCTCAAAAATGCGCGAACCGGCCCTATCGCCTCCGCCACCTGCCGCGCGGCGCGTCTGATTTCGGGGCCTTCGGGCATGTCCGGCTATTGAAGCTTCTCCAGACTCTCTTCGGCGATTTCACGCACGTCGCCGTCCGGGTCGTTCAAACAGTCCTTGAGCCACCGAACCGCTTCGCGGTTGCCGGTCATGCCTAGATAATGGCAGGCGTCGGCGCGGATCTGCGGCGATTCATGCCGGGCGAGTTCGCCCAGCGCTTCAACGCTGTCGCGCAACGCATCGCTGCCTTCGAGTTCTTCCATCAGCGCGCCGATGCCGAGGCGGACGTTGATTTTCGTCTCCGGCTCCGCCAGCAGTTCGAACACCGCCTGGAGAAATTCCGGATGCTCCCGCGCCAGCGCCACCGCGCCGCGAAAATCGCCCTTGTCGAGCCGATCCGCCAGGTAATCCGCCTTGCCCTGGCGCGTTGCCGATTTCGCCAGCCACGCCTTGATCTCGCCCTTGCTGTATTCGCCCTGGAATTCCAGGCCGTCGAGCGAGAACCAGGGAACCGAGCGGATGTTTTTCTCTCTCGCATAGTCTGGCGCGTTCTGGATATTGATGATTTCCAGCCTCGCCAATGCGCCTTCCTTGATGAGTTCGGTCAGCGACTTGAGCACCGAGGCGCAATGGGGGCAACTGGCGCTGATAACGAGTGTGGCCTGATTCGGGTTCATGATTTCTGTCCGGTAAAACCTATCGGCGATGGTGGAACGGGCAATCCAAAACGCTCGGGATAGTCGACGCCAACGAGGTAGAGCCCGCCGGGCGGCGCGGTCACGCCACCCTGCTTCCTGTCGCGTAGCGCGAGGAGTTCGGCGATCCATTCCGGCGCGCGTTCGCCCTTGCCGACTTCGATCAGCGCGCCGGCGATATTTCTGACCATGTGGTGCAAAAATGCGTTGGCGGCGATGTCCAGGTAGACAAAGTCGTCGCGACGCGATACCGAGATGGCGAGTACGCAACGATTGGGATGACGCGCCTGGCAGCCTTGCGCGCGAAAACTGCTGAAATCATGCTCGCCCGCCAGCGCCTGCGCGGCCTGGTTCATTGCTCCGGCGTCCAGGGGTGGACGGATGACCACGACCTTGCCGGACAAGACCGCCGAACGCGTCGGACGATTGAGTATGATATAGCGATAACGGCGCGCGGTGGCGCTGAACCGGGCGTGGAAATCGGCATCCACCTGGCGCGCCCACTGGATTGCCACATCGTCCGGGAGGTTGCTGTTGGCGCCGAGCAGCCAGGAGCGCTCGCTGCGCACTGCCTCGGTATCGAAGTGAATGACCTGTTGCAGCGCGTGAACGCCGGTATCGGTACGCCCGGCGCAATGGACGGTAACGGGTTCGTTCGCGACCCGCCCCAGCGCGATCTGAACCTGCTCCTGGACGGATGGCGAATGCGACTGGTACTGCCAACCCGCATAGCCGGCGCCATCGTATTCTATTCCCGCTGCAATTCGCATAGCGATAAAATATACCTCTTGCGGCCAGGAATATCCCGTTTAGGGCGCGTGGATTTCAGTCGAGAGCAAGGCGTAAAAACGCAGGCATAGTGGCGCTACGTCAAGTTTTTACAACGCAGCTATCGGCGAAAAGATGCGCGCCATGAATGGGGTATTCTTGATCGCGAGAAGTATAAAAAAGGCCAGACGAAAACGCCTGGCCTGGATTGTCTGCTTTCGGGTGATTCCGGCTTAGCCAATCTGCTCCATGAGCTTTTTGGCCTCCGCCTTCTGCTCCTCGTCGCCCCGGGCAATGACCTCTTCCAGCGCTTCGCGAGCGCCCTCGTCATCGCCCATGTCGAGATAGGCCTTGGCGAGATCGAGCTTGGTGCCAATCTGATCGACGCC
>DRPO01000563.1 GCA_011330835.1 Gammaproteobacteria bacterium
AGGAGCTTGCGGGCGGGCTCGATGGCGCTCGCCGGCATCACCGCGATCATGCCGACGCCGCAGTTGAAGGTTCGCAGCAATTCGGCGTCCTCGATATTGCCCGCGCTGGCCAGCCAGTCGAAGACCGGCGGCTGCGTCCAGCGTCCGCGTTCGATGACGGCCTGGGCGCCGGGCGGCAGCACGCGCGGCAGGTTTTCGGGCAGCCCGCCGCCGGTGATATGGGCCAGCGCGTGAATGGGTTGCTCCGCCAGCAGTTGCAACAGCGGCTTGACGTAGATGGTGGTGGGCGCGAGCAACGTCTCGCCCAGCGTTGAGCCTTCGAACGGCTCGGACAGCGTCGCGCCCGATACGTCGATGACCTTGCGAATCAGTGAATAGCCGTTGCTGTGCGGGCCGCTGGAAGCCAGACCCAGCAGATGATCCCCGGGCCGCACCTGTCCGCCATCGAGAATCCGGGATTTCTCCACCACGCCGATGCAGAAGCCGGCCAGGTCGTAATCCTCGTCCTGGTACATGCCGGGCATTTCGGCGGTTTCCCCGCCGGCCAGCGCCGCGCCGGCCAGCTCGCAGCCCTTCGCGATGCCGGAAATGACCGCCGTGGCGGTGTCCAGATCGAGCTTGCCGGTGGCGAAATAGTCGAGAAAAAACAGCGGCTCGGCACCGCTGACGACGATATCGTTGGCGCACATGGCGACCAGGTCGATGCCGATGGTGTCGTGCAGGTTCAGATCGAGCGCCAGCTTGAGCTTGGTGCCGACGCCATCCGTGCCCGAAACCAGCACCGGTTCGTCATAGCGCCCGGGCGGAATCTCGAACAGCGCGCCGAACCCGCCCAACCCCTGAAGCACGCCGGGGCGGCGCGTCGCGCGGGCCAGCGGCTTGATTCTCTCGATCAGGGCGTTTCCGGCATCGATATCGACGCCTGCGTCTTTGTAAGTCAGCGAGTCGGGGGAGTCTGTCGGCATGGGAATCGAGCTTGGGAAGGGCCGCGAAAGCGTGTTTGCGGACGAAGTATATAGTCTTCTCGCGATCAAGAATACCCCATTCATGGCGCGCATCTTTTCGCCGATAGCTGCGTTGTAAAAACTTGACGTAGCGCCACTATGCCTGCGTTTTTACGCCTTGCTCTCGACGAAAATCCACGCACCCTGAATGGGGTATTCCTGAACGCGAGAAGTATAGTCTTCTCGCGTTCAGGAATACCCCGTTCAGGCCGCGCATCCTGCAAGAAATGCGGAGTAGAACCTGCCGTCCTCGATCCGGGGGGCGGTCCTGTTTCTGGATCCCGGCGTTCGCCGGGATGACTGAATTTTTCAAGTCAGCCGCCGGCGGATCTTGAGGCGCTTGTCTCTAGGGGGGTTCTAGCCCGGATTTCGCGAGAAATGCGGCTTCGTCATCCCGGCGAAAGCCGGGATCCAGTTCCCCAGGGCGGGGAGGCGAGCCCCCTCGCAACAACATTGACGTGACTCCTTTCATGGCGAGCCTCGCCCCGGAAGTATAACGTGGCGGATGTCTTGCTCCGAACAAGATGCGCACCCTAAATGGGGCATTCTTGATCGCAAGAGGTATATATAACCAACAATAACAGGGACGGGAGAGTGCGCGCATTGACAGGGAGGTTTCGTCCGGGAACCCGCGGCTTCATGATCCTGGCGCTGGTTGCGCCATTGATCCTGGCGGTGTTCGTGGTGGCCAGAACTTCGTTCAGGGAGATCGACCAGGCTTACCAGGAGCGGTTGAAGGCCGGGCTGGTCTCGTGGGAGGTGATTTTCGGGCAGAAGCAGGATCAGCTTCGCCGCGAGCTATCCAGGATCGCCGGCGATGATGCGTTGAAAGTGACGCTGGCGCTGGATATGCGCGCTCAGCTTTCGCATTACCTCAAGGAGCAGTTCGAAGGTTCGGGGCTGGATTTTATCGAGCTGGTCGATCCGGCGAGCGAACAGTTGTTGGCGAAAGTGGAATCCGCGCACGGCGTGGCTCCGGAGGTCGCGGCCTGTACGGAGGACTATCGTTCGCTGGTCGAGGACAGCGGGCGTCTCTATCTCACGTTTCGCCGCGATGTCGTCCGCGAAGGGGAGCGGCTGGCGGTGGTCTGCGGCGGAATCGCCTTTTCCCGGACAGGGTTTCTCAGCTGGTTGCGCGAGACGCTGGATGGCGAGCCGTTTATCCTGACCGACGACAAGCGCCTGTTATTGCTGAAGGAGTCGCTGAAGCTGCCGAACAACGACCTGACGCCTGGAAAAATGGTCGAGGCGCGTTTGGGCGACGCGCCCGTATTCGCGATGACCGCTCGTCGGTCGGGGGAGGGGCCGTCCCTCGAACTGGGCCTGATCGTCAAGCGTCACCAGCTTCAGGATCATGTCGTCAGGATACTCCAGATAACGCTGATCGTGCTGCTGATTCTCGCCTCGGCGGGGTTCTACCTGTTCCGCAATCTCCGCGAGCAGCGGCGCGCCCGGGAGGAGTTGTACCGGGTCAACGAACTGGCTTCCGTGACCTTGTCGTCCATTGGCGACAGCGTCATGACCACGGATACCCGGGGCTGGGTCAATTACATGAACGACGCGGCGGTGGAGTTGACGGGATATTCCATCGCCGACGTCGAGGGCAAACCCTGGAACCAGCGCCTCTCCCTGATCGAGAAGAAAAGCGGCAAGGCGATGGATCCGGTCATGGCGTCGATCAGCCTCAAGCGACCGATCCGCAGTTCCGACGACGTCAACCTCGTCGGCAAGCGTGGTCAGTTGCCGGTGCGATTCATCGTGACGCCGATCTTCAAGGCGGGGGAGGTCACCGGCGCGGTGATCGTGCTGCACAATACCTCGAAAGAGCGAGAACTCAAGGATGCGTTGATCCAGCAGGTCAATACCGACCAGCTCACCGGTCTGTTCAACCGGGGCGCGTTTTGCCAGCAGGTGGCCCGGGCGATCGGAGAACTGCGCAATACCGACAGGCGCCATGCGCTGCTGTGTCTCGATCTGGATCGTTTCAAGACCGTCAACGACAGTTGCGGGCACCAGGCTGGAGACCTGTTGCTGAAGCAGGTCAGCGCCATCTTCCGGCGCGTCCTGCGCGAGTCGGATCTGCTGGCGCGGCTGGGCGGCGATGAATTCGGCATCCTGCTGCGCGACGTCAGCGAATCACAGGCGCTGGCCACGGGGGAAAAGCTGCTGGAGCAGATCAATCACTTCAATTTCGTGTATCAGCAGAAGACCTTTTCAGTGGGTCTGAGCATCGGCGTGGCCGTGATCGACGGCGACAGCAGCGATTTCGAAGCCGTCTTCCACGCCGCCGACACCGCCTGTCTGAGCGCCAAGGAGAAGGGGCGTAACCGGGTCGAGATTCACATCCCGACCGAAGAGCGCCAGCCCGAACAAACCGAGGTCGAGTGGGTGCCCTTGATCCGCGATGCGCTGCGCCGCGACAAGCTGTTTCTCTACGTTCAGCCGATGCGCCCGGCGGGTCGGCAGGGCCGGGGCAAGGCCTGTCTCTGGGAAGTGCTGGTGCGGATTCTCGACGATCAGGCGCAAGTGGTCTCGCCGTCAGTATTCCTCCCGATCGCCGAACGCTATGGCCTGATGCCCGACATCGACCGCTGGGTCATCGAGGCCGTATTCAGGAATCGCGACATCCGCTCCATCATCCGGGCGGGCGCACGCCCGGAAAGCGCCCGACTGATCAGCATCAACCTCTCCGGCAGCTCCATCCGCCAGCCCGATTTCCTCCCCTTCGTCATGGAAAGCATCGAGAGCCATCGCATCGCCCCGGAAACCATCTGCTTCGAACTGTCCGAGAACACGCTCTCCTCCCATCTCGATCAGGCGTCACAATTCATCAACGAACTGGCCCGCCTTGGATGCCGATTCATGATCGACGACTTTGGCGTCGGCATGACCTCCTTCAACCACCTGCGCCACCTCAAGGTGGACTTCCTGAAGATCGACAGCGCGGCGGCGCAAAACACCGAGTCCGACCCCATTGGCCGCTCCCTGGTCAAGGCCGTGATCGACGTGGCCCAAACGATGCAAATCAAGACCGTGGCCGAAAATGTCGAAAACGACGCCGTGGCGCAAGCGCTGACCGCGCTCGGCGTGGACTATCTGCAAGGCTACGGCGTGGGAAGGCCCTTCCCGCTGGATGATTTTCGCCAGCGGATGATGCGGGTGGTGGCCTGATTTGGGGTAGATTAACGAGGCTGAGAGGGGCCGACTGGGACCGCGGGCGGAATGGACAGGCGGGGATTTGGAAAGGGGCTGTTTGACCCGGGGGAGGCCCGCCTGGAGCAAGCGGAAATGCGTCACTTATTCTTCGGATGTTTGCATCATATGACCTGACCAGCTGCCTTGAGGAACCGGGCCATGATTGAAAGAATAGGGTTCGG
>DRPO01000564.1 GCA_011330835.1 Gammaproteobacteria bacterium
GAAAACCGCCTCGCGGTCGGGGGCGAAGGCGTCCGAATCGAAATGGCAGTGGCTGTCGATGAGGCGCATGAGGTATATCTGAATTCCCAAGTCCCCCCTCATTGGGTTGATCAGGATTGGTTTTCCCCATGCACCAAACGGATGTCAAGCTGGCGCCCGACTGCGCGAGCATATTTCTTTAGTGTGGTGATGGATGGAGAGTGTTGGCCGCTGGTTAGAGATGACTCCAATCGTGCGACCGCCGGCGCCTTGGTTCCCATGCGGCTTGCGACCTCGGCCTGACTTAACCCGGCGGCTTTTCGAGCTTTGAGCATTTCGCGCAAGAGTTGGAACTCAGGTTCGAGTTCTTCAAATGCTTTGAGAACAGACGCGCGCGCAAGCGCCTTTTGTTTTAGATCACTGTGGCTCATCTACCAATAACCTCTTTCATTCTCCTCATGGCAATCCGCAACTCCCTTTTTGGCGTTTTTTGAGTCTTTTTTACAAACACATGTAGCATGACGATTCGTTTTCCCGAGCGGGCGCAGTAAATTGCTCGCGCAATTCCTTCTTTGCTCTTAATGCGCAACTCAAAAAGGCCATCTTCCAGCGGGCGGGTGTGAGGCATACCCAGATTGCAGCCAAATTCAAGCATAAGATCGGTCAGATGGAGATACCGGGCAAGCAAGCCCGCGGGCAGCTTCAAGATCTCTTTCTCCAACTTGGAACTGTAGTACTCAATGCGCCAGCCCATGCGGAGAGTATAACAAATTTGTTATTTTTGTCAAAATCCCAAAATGGTTCTCTCATTATCCTGACATAAACAAAATGAATTTGATCCGCTAAAGGCCCCTCGTCAAACTCCCTGCCTCTTTAGAAGATCATAATGTACTAATGAAAGAGCCGGTCGGAAACGGGGAAGGGAGCGTCGAGGTCAAGACGACCACCTGTTACATGTGCGCTTGCCGCTGTGGCGTCAAGGTGACGCTCAAGGATGGGGAGGTGCGTTTCATCCAGGGCAATCCGGAGCATCCGCTGAACAAGGGGGTGCTCTGCGCCAAGGGCGCTTCGGGCATCATGAAGCAGTATTCGCCGGCCCGGCTGACCAAACCGCTGCTGCGCAAGCCGGGCAGCGAGCGGGGCGAGGGCCGGTTCGAGGAGATTTCCTGGGAGGAGGCTTTCGAGCTGATGACCGAGCGGCTGGGACGCATTCGCCGCGAAGACCCCAAGCGGTTTGCCGTGTTTACCGGTCGGGATCAGATGCAGGCGCTGACGGGGCTGTTCGCCAAACAGTTCGGGACACCCAACTATGCCGCGCATGGCGGTTTCTGCTCCGTCAACATGGCGGCGGGGATGATCTACTCCATCGGCGGGTCGTTCTGGGAGTTCGGCGGGCCGGATCTGGAGCGCTCCAAGCTGTTTTTCATGATTGGCACCGCCGAGGATCATCATTCCAATCCAATGAAGGTGGAGCTGTCGAAGTTCAAGCGCAATGGCGGGCGCTTCGTCGCTATCAATCCGGTGCGCACCGGTTACGCCGCCATTGCCGATGAGTGGATTCCCATCAAGCCGGGAACGGATGGCGCGTTGTTTCTGGCGTTGATCCATGAGCTGATTCGCCTCGGCCTTTACGATCGCGATTTCCTGGTGCGCTACACCAATGCCGCCGAACTGGTGAACCTGGACGAGGCCAGCAGCGAGCATGGCATGTTCGTGCGCTTCGAAGTGCCGGAAGAGGAAGGGTGCTTCGATCCACAGAACAAGCTGTGGTGGGATCGCGAGTTGGACAAGCCGATTTCGACCCATACCGAGGGTGTTGACCCCTATCTGATGGGTGAGTTCGCGTTGCCCGACGGGACGCCAGTCAAGCCCGCCTTTCAGTTGCTCAAGGAGCGTGTCGAGCAATACACGCCGGAGTGGGCCGAGGGCGTCACCGGCATCCCCGCCGACACGATCCGCCGTCTGGCGCAGGAGATGGGCGTGGTGGCCCGCGACCAGAAGATCGAGCTGCCCATCCAGTGGACGGACTGCTGGGACAAGGATCACGACTCGGTGCAGGGCAATCCGGTGTCGTTCCACGCGATGCGCGGGCTGGCGGCGCATTCCAACGGCTTCCAGACCATCCGCGCGCTAAGCATTCTGATGACTATCCTCGGCACGATCGACCGGCCCGGCGGCTTCCGCCACAAGCCGCCGTTCCCGCGTCCCATTCCGCCCTGCGCCAAGCCGCCCAACAGCGCCGACGACGTGCAACCAGAGACGCCGCTCAACGGCATGCCGCTGGGCTGGCCCGCCGACCCGGATGACCTGTTCGTGGATGACGATGGCGAGCCGTTGCGCCTGGACAAGGCCTTTTCCTGGGAATATCCGCTCTCGGTGCATGGCCTGATGCACAACGCCATCACCAACGCCTGGCGCGGCGATCCGTACCGCATCGACACCCTGCTGCTGTTCATGGCCAACATGGCCTGGAATTCGTCGATGAACACCAGTGAAATCCGCAAGATGCTCACCGACAAGGATGAAGATGGCGAGTACCGGATCCCGTTCATCATCGTCTCCGACGCCTATCGCTCCGAGACCGTGGATTTCGCCGACCTGATCCTGCCGGACACCTCCTATCTGGAGCGCTACGACGCCATGTCCATGCTCGACCGGCCCATCTCCGAATACGATGGCCCGGTGGATTCGGTGCGCATCCCCGTGCTCGATCCGAAGGGCGATTGCAAGCCCTTCCAGGACGTGCTGGTTGAGCTCGGTTCGCGGCTGGGTCTGCCCGCTTTCGTCAACGAGAACGGCGAGCGCAAATTCCGCGATTACCGCGACTTCGTCATCAACTACGAAACCGCGCCCGGCTCCGGCATCGGTTTTCTCGCCGGCTGGCGCGGCAAGGGCGGTGAAAAATTCCTGCGCGGCGAACCCAACCCCCGTCAGTGGGAAATGTACGCCGAGAACAACTGCGTCTATCACTACGAGTTGCCCAAGTCCTACCAGTACATGCGCAACTGGAACAAGGGCTACCTGCAATGGGCGCAGGATCACGGCATGACGCGCTACGCCGAGCCGATCAATATCCACCTCTACTCCGAGGTGTTGCAGAAATTCCGGCTCGCCGCCCAGGGCAAGGCCATCGGCCGCCAGCCGCCCGAGCGCCTGCGCGAGCGGATCGAAACCTATTTCGACCCGCTGCCCTTCTACCACGAGCCGCTGGAGACGCAACTTACCGACACGCACAAGTACCCGCTCAACGCGCTCACGCAGCGACCGATGGCGATGTACCACTCCTGGGATTCGCAAAACGCCTGGCTGCGCCAGATCCACACCTGGAACAAGCTCTACATCAACGCCGCCACCGCCCGCCGCCAGGGCCTGACCGATGGCGACTGGGTGTGGGTGGAATCGCAATGGGGCAAGGTGCGCTGCCAGTGCAAGTTCTCCGAAGCCGTCGAGCCCGGCACCGTCTGGACCTGGAACGCCATCGGCAAGGCCGCCGGCGCCTGGGGCCTGACGCCGCGCGCCAACGAGTCGCGCCAGGGCTTTCTGCTCAACCATGTCATCTCGGAAGAACTGCCGCCCCACGACGCCGGCGAGCACGTCTCCAACTCCGATCCGGTCACCGGCCAGGCCGGCTGGTACGACGTGCGGGTGCGCGTCTACAAGGCCGGCGCCGACGAGCCGGAGCAGAGCCATCCCCAGTTTCCGCCCGTCAAGCCGCTGCCGGGCATGGAGAAAAAGCGAGGCAAGTGGCAAGGCTACTTCGCCGGCAAATTCCGCAAGACCCTCAAGGGAGGCCAGCCATGACCCAACTCGCCCTGGTCATCGATTTGAATGTTTGCGTGGGCTGTCACGCCTGCGTCACCAGTTGCAAGGAATGGAACACCTCCGGCATCGCCGGCCCCCTGTTCGACGAGCGGCCCTATGACAAGGATCCCACCGGCGCGTTCTTCAACCGGGTGCAGACCTTCGAAGTGGGCCAGTATCCCAACACCGAAACGGTGCACTTCCCCAAGAGCTGCCTGCACTGCGAAGACCCCCCGTGCGTCCCGGTGTGCCCCACCGGCGCCAGCTACAAGCGGGCGGAAGACGGCATCGTCCTCGTCGACTACGACAAGTGCATCGGCTGCAAATACTGCTCCTGGGCCTGCCCCTACGGCGCCCGCGAGCTGGACGAAAAACAGAAGGTCATGAAGAAATGCACCCTCTGCGTCGATCGCATCTACGACGAATCCCTGCCGGAAAACGAGCGCAAGCCCGCTTGCGTCATCTCCTGCCCGACCAGCGCCCGGCTGTTCGGCGACGTGCACGACCCGGAATCGGAAGTCTCCATCGCCATTCGCGAAGAAGGCGGCTACCAGTTGATGCCCGAATGGGGCACCAACCCGGCCAACCACTACCTGCCGCGCCGCAAGACCCGCATCCGCATCCATCCGGACGAACTGGAGCGCGCCGACAACCCGCTCTCCAAGGAAGAGCGTCGGCCCTCGGGCGCCACCGACAAACCGACTCTCGATGACTTCACCACCTGGTAGAGAACACCGATATGCACCCCGCTTTTTCCGTCATCTTCCTGACCACCCTGATCGGCGCCGGGCAAGGCCTGTTCCTCGCCCTCTATACCGCCCAGGTCTACTCCCAGTTCCGCTTCCTGCCGCAGCAGCACATCGAGCTGTTCTACGCCTGGGGCAGCGGCCTCTCCGTCCTGCTCTTGCTGCTCGGCCTGGTCGCCTCCTTCTTCCACCTCGGCCACCCCGAACGCGCCTGGCGCGCCGCCAGCCAGTGGCGCACCTCCTGGCTCTCGCGCGAAGTCATCATCCTGCCCGTCGCCATGCTGCTCATCGCCGCCTACGGCGCCGCCCACTACCTCGGCCTCACCCGGCCTCTCTACGTCATGCCCGGCGGCTCCGTCATCGACCTCACCGCCATCCTCGGCCTGCTCGCCACCATCGCCGTCTTCCTGCTGTACATCTGCACCGGCATGATCTACGCCTCGCTCAAATTCCTGCAGGAATGGCACAGCCCGCTGACCGTCATCAACTACATCCTGCTCGGCGCCGCCTCCGGCTTCGTCCTCGCCACCGCGCTCGCCACCGGCATGAACAACGGCCTCACCGGCTTCTACGCCGGCTGGGCGCTGCTGCTCACAATCGTCGCCGCCGTCTTTCGCCTCGCCGCCCTCATGCGCAACCGCCGCCTGCGCCCCAAATCCAGCCCCCGCAGCGCCATCGGCGTCCGTCACGCCGCCATCGCGCAAACCACCCAGGGCGCCATGGGCGGCTCCTTCAACACCCGCGAATACTTTCACGGCAAGAGCCGCGCCTTCTTCAAAAGCATCCGGTACGTATTCATCACGCTCGCCTTCGCCATCCCCGCGCTGCTCATCGCCATCGTTTTTGTTCACCCGGCGCTGAACCTCGCGGTCGCCGCCTTCCTCATCCAGTACCTCGGCCTCGTCGCCGAGCGCTGGTACTTCTTCGCCGACGCCAACCACCCCCAGAACATCTACTACCAAAGCATCGCCTGATTTTCATAGCGCGAGTGACCACCCCGGGAGCGCCGGGAGGATGCCGGCGCTCCCGATCGTCTTGTTTATGGAGTTGGTTTCCCGGATAACAGGGAAGCGCCTCCTAGTGTACAATACACACAATGACGTGTATTTGGGGTGAAGGGATGAGAACCAACGTTGTCCTGAACGATGAATTAGTCGCCGAAGCCATGCATTTGACCGGGGCGAAATCCAAGCGCGAGCTCATTGATATGGCCTTGCATGAACTGATAAGGGCTAAACGTAAAAAGAATCTCTTTGATTTGGCCGGGCAGGTTGATTTTGCCGAGGGGTACGATTACAAGGTTGCCAGAGCGTTAAGAAATGGTGCTGATTGATACCTCGATCTGGATCAACGTTTTTTCCGACAAGCGTGGCGACTATTCTAGGGGCTTGTATGAAGCCATCGGCGGTCGAGATATCGTTTTAACGCGTTTTCAGCAACTGGAGCTGCTTCAAGGCTGCCGCGATGAGAAAGAATGGGGAAAGCTGAGCGAGTATTTGGCGGGCCAGGATTATCTGGAAATGAGACCAAC
>DRPO01000565.1 GCA_011330835.1 Gammaproteobacteria bacterium
CAGGCGCAAGCATCGGATCGTGCTGCTCCGGCCCTTTCCAGAGAGTCTGAGTTAGCTGAACCGGCTGGTCGGTTTCGGCGACCTGGCTGGATCCCGGCGTTCGCCGGGATGACGATTTTCTTCGAGGTTGTCCGCCCGGCGACTTCATGTTCGTCAACCAGCATTCGCGCCAGGCCGTATCCCCGGCGACCTCGGGCCCGTCCTCCCCGGCGATCTCAGGTCCGTCCCCCCTGGCGACCTTAGGCCCGTCATCCCGGCGAACGCCGGGATCCAGCCGTCCCGTCACCGCTGGTTGTCTTGAAGTCAAATCCTGGCGCGAGAATTCCCCGTCTCCACAAAGGCTATTGGCCGCCTGGATGCGCGCCGTTCTACCATCGGTTTCAAGTTGCCGGGAGTTTCACGATGGACGAGAACCTTTCTGAAGAAAAACTGAGCACCTGGGCGGTCGCCAAGAGCGTCGCCGCGGCTTTTTTCGGCGTTCAGAGCATGAAAAACCGCGAGCGCGACTTCAAGAAGGGGAGTTTCGGGCAGTTTCTTTTCGTCGGCGCGCTCGCCACGCTGCTGTTTATTCTGGTGGTTTGGGGAGCCGTGCTGCTGGCGCTCAAACTGGCCGGCGTTTGAGGCCGGTCACACAGTTCTTGTTTCTTCTCCGGGCGATGTGATCGCCCTCCAACACAGCCCGCAAACCGCTGTTTGCGAGGCTTTTCTCTTGCTAGATTCCCCGAACAGTCTAATGATGAGTGCGGGGAATATTGGTGCTGGCCAAGATTGAAAACGCGGATTTCAAGATAGGGATGTTCGTGGCGGAACTGGACCGTCCATGGGAAGAATCTCCTTTCCTGCTTCAGGGCTTTCGTTTGAGTACGCCGGAGGAAGTCGAGCAACTGCGGGCTTGTTGCGAATATGTCTATATCGACCCTCGGCGCAGTGATCTGGATGTGAGGCCGGCGGGTCGGCAGGCGGTTGGCTACAAGGCGGCGACCGAGGTGGTCAAGAGCCAGGTGGTCTCGAAAAGCGCGGATAGCGTGAACCTTTCCTCTTCCCGACCGCGGCCAGACGCGGGCGCTCCGGATCGAGAGCCCGACCTGGACGTGCAACACGCCTTTTCCAGAGACAATCTCCCGGCGGGGCATGAACACGTTCGGCAGGTGCGCGCGGCTCGCGAGGCGCACCAGATACTTGAATTGCCGGGGGAGTTTGTCGATTACAAGGTGACCAGTCCGGTCGAGCAGGAATATCAGACCGCCCGGGAAATCCGGGAAGAACTCGGCGATGTGCTGGAAGAGACCTTCGAGCGCTACCGGAACAGCGAAAACCTGTCGCTGGCCGCCGTCAAGAAATCAACCCAGTCTCTGGTTGGCAGCATGGTGCGCAATCCCGACGCCGCGCAGTTGCTCTGCCAGTTGCGCGAGAAGGATTCGCTGTCCTACGCGCACAGTATCTCGGCTTCCATCCTGGCCATTCTGTTCGGTCGTCATCTGGGGCTGAACGAAAAGGAACTCAACACCCTGGCGATGGGCGCCCTGTTGCTGGACGTGGGCAAGATGAAGCTGCCGCTCGCACTGCTGAGCAAGAAGGGAAAGATCCTGCCGCCGGAGGCGAAGCTGCTGCGCAAGCACGTGGAGTATTCGGTGAACCTGCTCGCCCATGCCGAGGATGTGGATATCGAAGTGCTTTCGATTGTCGAAAGCCACCACGAGCGTTACGACGGTTCGGGCTATCCCAAGGGGTTGAAAGGCGCCGAGATTCCCGTCTTCGGCCGGATCGCCGCCATTATCGATTTCTACGACGCCATCACCCATGAACGCCCCTACCGGCGGTCGGTCAGCCCCTGCTACGCCGTCAATGCGTTGTATGAGCGCCAGGGCACGCACTTCCAGCAGGAACTGGTGGAGGAATTCATCCAGTGCCTGGGGGTTTACCCGACCGGGTCGCTGGTATTGCTCAGTTCCGGGGAGGTCGGCATCGTCATCGAGCAAAACGAACTCAGGCGACTTCGTCCCAAGGTGTTGATCGTCCGGGACAGCAAGAAAAAGGATCTCGAAGAGCCGTTTACCCGGGATCTGGAATATGAAAAAACCGACGAAAAGGGCGAGCGCCTGTTTATCCTGACCGCGCTGGAGCCTGGCGCATACGGCATATCGGACGAGGATTATTATCTGTAATTGGTCCCCTGTCTGGATTCCGGGTCTTCGCTCCACTCAGCCCGGAATGACGAGAACGGGGGGATCGGGTAGCGAAATTGAACCGCCTCGTCATTCCCGCGAAGGCGGGAATCCAGCGCCTCGTTCTGGATTCCGGGTCTTCGCTCCACTCAGCCCGGAATGACGGATGGGGGCGGGGCGGTGGGGGGCGTGGAGACCCTGACCCTCTCAGA
>DRPO01000566.1 GCA_011330835.1 Gammaproteobacteria bacterium
AATAGTTGCAAAAGTACTCGCACCCTGTATCCCGATATGCGGTTTTCCCCCTCACCCTAACCCTCTCCCCCAAAGGGGAGAGGGGATTATTGGGAGCGCCACCGTGACTGCGAGAATATACGCAACGATTAATAAAAACTTGACGTAGCCCCACCATGCCTGCGTTTTTACGCCTTGCTCTCGACGAAAATCCACGCGCCCTGAGCGGGGTATTCTCAATCGCAAGAGGTATACTTGTCGCGTTCTCGAACCACCCAAGACGGACGGATGCCATGACCTATAACGTGACGATTCAGGCCAACGGACAGACTTTTACGGTCGAAGAGGATGAGCCGGTGCTGGACGCCGCCATCCGCCACGGCGTTCCCTTGCCGTATGGTTGCCGCAACGGGACTTGCGGGACCTGCGCCGGCAAGGTCGTGGAGGGCGAATACCGGTACCCCCGGCAGCCCAAGGCGGTCAAGCAGGGGAATATCGCCGAGGGGGATGTGCTGTTCTGCTCCGCGCGACCGCTCAGCGACCTGGTGATCGACGTTCAACTGGTCGAGGAGGAGGCCGCGATTCCGGTCAAGATCGTACCCGCCCGCGTCGAGGCGCTGGAGCGGATGAGCCACGACGTTATGCTGGTCAAGCTCAAATTGCCGGAATCGCAGCGCATGCAATATCTCGCCGGCCAGTACATCGAATTTCTGCTCAGGGATGGGCGGCGACGGGCCTTCTCCATCGCCAACGCGCCGCATGACGATGAGTTCCTGACGCTGCATATTCGCGAAGTTCCGGGCGGCTATTTCACCCATTACGTTTTTCACGACCTGAAGGAACGCGCCATGCTGCGCATCGAGGGGCCGCATGGCGGATTCTACCTGCGGGAGGAGAGCGATCGACCGATTATCATGATGGCGGGCGGCACCGGATTCGGCCCCTGCAAGGCAATGATCGAGCACGCCATCGAAACTGGCCTGCAACGCCCGATAGAGCTCTACTGGGGCGTCCGCTCCCGTGAAGACCTCTACATGGGCGAACTCGCGGAACAGTGGACAAAAGACCACGACTGGATTCGTTACATCCCGGTGCTCTCGGAGCCCAAAGCCGAAGACAACTGGTCAGGTGAAACCGGCTGGGTTCACGAAGTCGTCGCTCGCGAACACCCCAACCTTTCCGGTTACGACGTTTATCTCTGTGGTCCGCCGCCAATGATCGAAGCCGGCAAGAAAGCTTTTCTGGCGCGGGGCTTGCCCGCCGACCGCCTCTATTTCGACAGTTTCGATTTCAGCGAGGGGAGATGAGGGGCCATCAGGCCGAAGCCTGATTCCTCTCCCGCTCGGTGGGTGCGGCGGTCGATCAATGACAACGCGGGCGCTTGCCCTCGGCCTGGGCTCTGCCGTATTGGGCCAGTGCGCCGTCCATCGCGCGTTGCAGGTCGAAGATGCGGCGCTCGTTGGCGGGGTGGGTGGAGAGGAACTCCGGTGGTTTCGAGCCGCCGAGTTTCTGCATGTTCTCCCAGAGCTTGACCGCTTCGCGGGGGTCGAAGCCGGCGCGCGCCATCAGGTCGAGGCCGATCAGGTCGGCTTCGGATTCATGTCGGCGGCTGAAGGGCAGGATAACGCCAACCTGGGCGCCGACGCCGAGCAGGCTCATCAGTTGCTTCTTTTTCTGCGCGGAGCCGCCCGCGAGTATCGCCGCGAGCTGGACGCCGGTCTGGGCGGCGAGGTTGGTGGATACCCGTTCGTTGCCGTGACGCGCGATGACGTGGCCAATTTCGTGGCCGAGCACGGCGGCGAGCTGGTGGCGGTTTTTGGCAACCTTGAACAGGCCGGTGTGGACGCCGATCTTGCCGCCCGGCAGGGCGAAGGCGTTGGCGGTATCGTCCTTGAAGACGGTGACTTCCCAGGGGATCTTGCCCCACTTGCCTTTCAGTTCATGGGACAGCGCGTCGACAACGCAGCGCACGTAGCGGTTTTCGTGTGGGTCGGGCTCCACCGGGCGCGTTTTCTTCATGTCCAGGTAGGAGGCCGCGCCGAGCTGGTCCATTTGGGAATCCGGCAGCAGTATCAGTTGCTTGCGGCCCAGCGGCGAGGTGGCGCAGGCGGCGAGCAGCAAGGCCAGCAGGCTCGCGCCGAGCCAGCTTCGCCAGCGGTTTGGCCAGAGACGGGATCTATTGTATTTCCGATTCATGTTAGCCTCCTGATGATGCTTATGCTTCCCGCGATTGGGGATGGCTCAGCCTCGTTTCCAGCGGGTGCCTTCGGCGCTGTCTTCCAGCACGATGCCGGCTTCCTGCAACTGGTCGCGGATCGCGTCGGCTCTCTCAAAATCGCGATTCTTGCGCGCGGCCAGACGTTCCTCGATCAGCGCCTCGATATCGGCGTCGGACAAACCCGCGTCGCCCTCGGGACGCCAGCGAAACCATTGTTCCGGCGTCTGCTGCAAGATGCCCATCAGATCCGCGCTGGCTCGCAGGGTTCCGCCCAGCCGGGCGCGTTCCGCCGCGTCTTCGGTCTTGTTGATACGATGCGCCAGTTCATGGAGTTGCGCAATCGCCCGGGGCGTGTTGAGGTCGTCTTGCAGGGCCGCGAGGAAGGTTTCGTCGGGTTCGCTGGCTTCCGGCGTCTCGCCAGCCCTGTCCAGGGCGGTGTAGAGGCTGTCCAGGGCGGAGCGGGCCTGCTCCAGATTTTCCGGCGACCAGTCCAGCGGCGAGCGGTAGTGGCCCGCGAGCAGGGCGAAGCGCACGGCCTCGCCCGGGGCCTGGTCGAGGATTTCGCGCAGCGTGAAGAAGTTGCCTTCCGACTTGGACATCTTTTCGCCGCTGACGGTGATGTAGCCGTTGTGCATCCAGTAGCGGACGAAGGTCTTGCCGTTGTGGCAGCACTGGCTCTGAGCGCGTTCGTTCTCGTGGTGCGGAAAGATCAGATCGCGCCCGCCGCCGTGGATGTCGATGGTTTCGCCGAGGTGCTTTTCGATCATCGTGGAACATTCGAGATGCCAGCCAGGGCGCCCATACCCCCAGGGACTGTCCCAGCCGGGCAGGTCGCCGCTGGACGGCTTCCACAGGACGAAGTCGCCGGGCGATCGCTTGTAGCTGGCGACCTCGACGCGCGCGCCGGCGAGCAGGTCGTCGAGACGGCGGTGGGAGAGTTCGCCGTAGTCCGGCATGGAGCCGACATCGAACACCACATGCCCTTCGGCGACATAGGCGTTGCCGCTGTCGATCAGCCGCTGGATCATCGAGATCATTTCCGGGATATGCTCGGTGGCGCGCGGTTCAATGCTCGGCGGCAGCGTGTTGAGCGCGGCGATGTCCTCGTGGTACAGGGCGATGTAGCGGTCGGTCAGCGCGCGGATAGACTCGTTGTTCTCGGCGGCGGCCTGGTTGATCTTGTCGTCCACGTCGGTGATGTTGCGCGCGTAGACCACGTTGGGATAGACGTGGCGCAGCAGCCGGAACAGCACGTCGAACACCACGATGGGGCGCGCGTTGCCGATGTGGATGTAGTTGTAGACCGTCGGTCCGCAGACGTACATCGTGACTCGTTCGGGGTCGAGCGGCTCGAAGGTTTCCTTGACGCCCCTTTGGGTGTTGTAGAGCTGAATAGTCATGTCGCCTCTGGTTTCATTCCACCGTCAGCCAGCCGAACCCCTCGTCCTGGCTGGCGATTGTCAGGTCGCAGCGTTCGCTGATCGAAGCCGCGCGCAGCATGTCATCGACCTTGCCGCGCGTGTTGTTCTTCTCGCTGATGTGCATGGCCGCCACCTGGTTGAGCCGGGGGCAGTTCCGCTGGTCGAGAAAGCATCGCGCCTGATGGTTCGACAAATGCCCCCAGGCGCCGTCGATGCGGCGGCGCAACGCGGGCGGATACGGCCCCCGCGCCAGCATCTCCGGATCATAGTTGAATTCGAGCAACAACGCGTCACAGCCTTGCAGCGCTTCGACGATATGCGGCGTGATGCTGCCGGCGTCGGTGAGCAGCCCGAGGCCGCGCCCGTCGGCGTCGAAGCGAAACTGGCAGGGCTCGCGCGCATCGTGCGGCACGGCGAACGGGGTGATCCGCAGGCCCCCGAGCGTAAAGGGCTGCTCCAGCGTGATGAAGCGAGTGTCGGCGAAACGGTTGTCGCGAACCGCCGCGTGAGTGCCCGGCGTGGTCCAGACCGGCGCGTCGTATTTTCGCGACAGCGGCCCCACGCCGGTGGTGTGGTCGGCGTGCTCGTGGGTGAGCAGAATCGCGGCGAGATCGGAAGGGTGGCATCCGAGCCGCGCCATGCGTCGCTCGATCTCGATGGCGGAAAAACCGCTGTCCACCAGCACCAGCAGATCGCCCTCGGCGATCAGGGTCGCATTGCCCTGACTGCCCGATCCCAGCGACGCGACCCGCACGGGTTAGCGGGAATGCGCCAGAAAGAGCTGCAACGCTTGCAGCATTTCTCCCTCGGCCTCCGGCTCGGGCTGGCGCATTTCCCAGCGCGTCGCGCCGTCCTTGCCGGCGGTGAGATAGGCGCCGCGATGGGTCAGGTAGATGTTCGAGCGGCCATTGCCGGCATCCTCGACGCGCACCCGGTACTGATCGCGCAACACCAGATCCGAGTCGCCGCCCAGGGCCTTCTTGACCAGATTCTTCAGCCCCTTTGAGGGCAGCCCCTGACGAGCCTCGATCCATTCCGTCTTGAGCAACTTGAGTTGCTCATCCTGTTCGGCGAGTTCGACATCGCGCTGCTTCCAGAAGGCCAGCACCTTCTTCCACGCCTCGTCCGGGCCGTAGGGCGCATCGAGCCAGCGCAACTGGGCATCGCGCTTGATCTGGATCGCCGGGGCTCCCTTGCCGCCCTCTTCCGTCTTGCCGCAATTCGCCGGCGCTTCGGCCTTGGGGATGGCATAAGCGTTGTTTTTCGGCGGCAGGGTGATTTCCGGCGGCGCCTCCAGGCTCGGTTCGAGCTTGCTCTCCTTGTAGGCGTCCTCGCGCGGCCCCAGCCAACTGCATCCAGCGACCAGAATCAGGATCGACAGCGCCATCGACAGGCGCAAGCGAAAATGTGTTTTCTTCATGACAGCTCCTTCTCGGAAGGCCAGACGCCCGCCTGCTCCATCGCCTCGCGCAGCGGCGCGTGGAACGGTTCGGACAAGGGCGTCAACGGCAGGCGGATACCGCCCTTGATCAACCCCATTTGCCATAGCGCCCACTTGACGGGGATGGGGTTGGCTTCGAGAAACAGGCGCTCATGCAGCAGCGCCAGGGATTGGTTGATCTCACGGGCCTGCTCCGCCTCGCCCGCCGCCGCGGCCGCGCACATCGCCGACATGGCGGCGGGCGCGACATTGCTGGTTACCGAAATCACTCCCTTGCCGCCAGCCAGCAGGAACTCCGCACCGGTGGCGTCCTCGCCGCTGTAGAGATCGAGACGGTCGCCGCACAGCTCGCGGATCTCGCGCATCCGGTCGAGATCGCCAGTAGCTTCCTTGATACCGATGATATTGGGAACGTCCGCCAGCCGCGCCACCG
>DRPO01000567.1 GCA_011330835.1 Gammaproteobacteria bacterium
ATGGGATTTGTCGGCGAATCCGGCTCGGGACATTCCGTGGTCATGGATGGGCCGCCGGAAAGCGGCGGCTCGAACCTGGGCATACGTCCGATGGAGATGTTGCTGCTGGGCGTGGGCGGCTGCGCCAGCTTCGATGTGGTTCACATCCTGAAAAAAGCGCGCCAGCCCATTACCGATTGCGAAGCGCGGCTGGAAGCCGAGCGGGCCGCCACCGAACCCAAGGTTTTCACCCGCATCCACCTGCATTTCATCGTCACGGGAAAGGGGCTGGACGAAAAGCGGGTGGAACGGGCCATCGCCCTGTCCGCCGAGAAGTATTGCTCGGCCTCCATCATGCTCGGCAAGACCGCCAGGATCACGCACGACTTCGAGATTGTCGAGGCGCCATAGTCCGCGATCCTGTGAGAAATCCGGGCTATGGCGCCTCTTATTCCGAATAGCTGATCATGGAAATAATCGCGCCCTGCGGATCGGCAATGACGCAGATTCGCCCCACGCCGGGGATGTCCCTGGGCTCCACGATAACCGTCCCACCCAGCTTTTCGGCGCTCGCGGCGCTGGCGTCGACATTCGCCACCGAGACGTAGGCGCCCCATCGCGCCGGCATGCCTTCGGCCTCGGGCGGGGTGCCCATCATCCCGGCCACCTCGGTATTGTTCGATTTGGCGATGGTGTAGGTGCGCTCGCCCATGTCTTCATCCCGCAATTCCCAGCCGAACAGTTTGGAATAGAAGGCTTTGGCGCCTTCGATGTCGGGCGTGATCAGTTCGTTCCAGGTAATCGCGGTGTGATGCTTCATGGATGCTTCCCTGTCTGAGATCGAACGCCGTTTGTACCGAATCGCGGCGCGTTCTTCAAGGCGGACTCCAGCGTGGGATACCGCAGCGCAACGCCCAGGCGCCGCAGCAGGCGGTCGTTGCGAATGCGGCGCGATTCCGCGAGGTAGGAGAGCATGCCTCGGCTCATGACCTTCCGCGCTTCGGCCAGCGAGACGCGGGGCGGTCGCGGCAGCCCCGCATAATCCGCCACCCGATCGAAATATTCGGTCATCGTCGAAGGATGGCCGTCGCAGGCATTGAAAATCTCGCCGTCGCCAGCCCTCTCCATCGCCGCCCGACAGACCATCGCCAGATCATCGGCGTGGATGCGATTGGTGTAGGGCGATTCACTGACGCGCAAGACCGGGGCGCCTTGTCGAAGCCTGGCCAGCGGCAAGCGATCCGGCGGCGCGTAGATGCCCGATACTCGAAGGATTACATGGGATTTCTTCCATCGGGCAGACCAGGCGGCAAGACAACGCTCCGCGTCGAGCCGACGCCGCGCCCGATCCGCCACCGGATTGACCGGCCAGCTTTCGTCGATCCACTGCCCCTGGCAATCGCCATAGACGCCAGTGGCGCTGATCAGCAGGATACGGGCGGGATGCTCCCCGACGTGATCCAGAAACGCCGCCAGCGCGGTATCCCCCACCCCGCCGGGTGGAGGCGGCGCAAAGTAGTAGACGCGCGCATCGGCGAGCAACCGGGGGTCGAAATCCAGCGTCCCGGCGGAAAAATCGCTGATGATTGCATTGACGCCATCGCATCGGCAGGCTTGTCGCGACGCATCGGAACGCACAAAGCCGCTGACGGGAATCCCGTCAGCGGCATACCGCCTCGCCAGGCGACGACCGATGTCGCCACAACCGGCGATCCAGATTGGCTGCTCTTTTTCATGCCCCATGCGAGGCAGTATATACCCCTCGGCGACCAGGAATACCCAATGCCTTTGCCGGCGGGACGCCGGCGCTCCCGACCGGGTTCAGGCCCGTCCCGGACGCTTCCTCCGCAGGCTGACCAGTCCGCCGAGCAACGCCAGGCCCAGCAGGTCGAAGCTTCCCGCGCCGTGACCGCGCAAGCCCGTCTCGATCCGGCTGGAAGCGCCCTGCAACACGGCGGGAACGCTGATCACCAGTTTCGCGGTCGCCGAATCGCCGGAGGCGTCTTCCACGCGATAGTCCACTATCTCAGTGCCGTTGAAATCATCATTCGGACGGTAGGTGGCGACCCCATCGGTCACCACCACCGAACCATGCTGTGGTTGGGAGATAAAGGTCACGGTCAGCCCCTGGCCATCCGGATCGCTGTCATTGGCGAGCAGATCGACATCGACCGCAACGCCAGGCGTGGTCCGGGCGGAATCGTCGCGAGCCACCGGCGGCTGGCTTTTCTCCAACTCGACCGCGAATCCGGCGAAAAAGTCGGCATCACCCGGATCGGTCAACTGCGTATCCCTGGAATCGCGGGGAAAGGTGGACGGATCGGTGAGCCGATGGACGGACGGATCGACGTCGGAGGGAAAGATCGAAAACCCGTAATACTTCTGCCCGACCGCCAGCCCCAGCTCCGCCTGGCTGACGAACGCCATCCCCATCGATTCGTGATGAGAGTTGCTGTAGGCCAGACGACCGGGCTGGTCACTGTCTTCGGTGGCCAGGAAATCCAGCTCTCGTTCAGGCGCCACCAACCCGTAGCGCAACTGGCTGCTGTCCGCGTGGATACTGTGAACATAGACCAGTGGACCGTAGGCGGCGGGATCGCCATTGGCGTCCAGCGCCGTGATGGCCGCCATCCGCACCGGATTGTTGCCCGACTTTTCGATGACGACATGGCCCGACTGATCCAGCGCGCCGGAAGGCGCGGCCTTGAGGCCCTGGCTGACGATAAGATCGACGCGCTCGATATTCTTGACCGAATCCGGGCGCTCCCCGGCGTTGGAAAAGACATCGAGCGCGCCCAGATTGACGACATCGCCGCTGATGATCGCGGCCATGTCGCAGTTTCCCTGAGCGTTAGTGGTCGGCGGATAGCTGGGCGCGTAGCTGAGGTTGGCGCCTGCCGTCTCGACAAACACGCTGCATCGCTCGCCCCGGGCGCGCGGGTTGTCCACTCTTCTGACCACGACCCGATCAGCGAGGCGCTGATAGTCGTAGCGTTTGCCCTGGTAGACGAACCCGCGGATCAACACGTCGTTGCCCAATCCCCATTGGTACGCAACGCCGTTTTTCACATAGCTGGATGGCGTCGCCGGGCGCGACTCGGTGATCATCTCCGTGATCTCTCCGCGCGCCCAACTCTCGCTGGCCGAAAGCAGCGTCAAGGCGCCCATCAGCAGCCAACCCCATTCAAGCCCTTTTGAAAATCCAGTTTTCATATCCGTTACAACCCACAAGAATTTACGACGAACCCAGCGAATTTCTCGCTGACCTGTCGCTATTCTAGGGATCGAAACGGCGCATCCGCCGAGACGCGGATCTGATTTTCCGAGGGCCTGACCTGGAACCGATCACATCTTGGGAAGCTATATAAGGTACTGGTTCACAAAGCAAAATAAATGTGAACCAGTCGAAAGCATGAGAAACTGTCTATCATGCGAGGCATTACTTGATCGCCACAGCCCACAGCGTTACCCTAAATGTTCCTACATATTGAGAGAACGTCATGCGGGCCTTCAA
>DRPO01000568.1 GCA_011330835.1 Gammaproteobacteria bacterium
AGAAATCCGTCAGCATCGACGCGGACAACGACGGCGTGGATGACCACATCGACCGCTGTCCACACACCCCTCCGGGCGTTGGCGTGGGCGTGAACGGCTGCGAAATGAAAGCTCCCAAGCCGCCCGCCGCGCTGGCGGACAAGGCGCCGCCGCTGCCAAAACAGGATCCCACGACGTTCGACGCCGACAGCGACGGCGTCATCGACAACCTCGATCTGTGCCTCAATACCCCGCCCGGAGCGACCGTCGACAATCGCGGCTGCGCCGTCGAGGCCAAGCCTCAGGTCCAACCGGAACCCCAAGCCACTCCATCCGTGGTTGAAAGTTTTTCCGGCATCCTCGAAGGCGTCAACTTCCTGATCGGTTCGGCTAAACTCACCGGCGAAGCCAAATCGATTCTCAACACCGTTGCGCGCAACCTCAACGACTTTCCCAACATCCGGGTCACCATCATTGGCCACACCGACAATGTGGGCGACGCCGCCCGCAACAAGCGACTCTCCGAAGCGCGCGCGCTCGCGGTAGCTGAATATCTCGCAAGCCAGGGCGTCGATCCATCGAGAATGCGCTACGCGGGCAAAGGCGAAGAAGAACCCATCGCCAGCAACGCCACCGCTTCCGGGCGCGCCAAAAACCGTCGGGTCGAACTTATCGCTGAAGAGCTATAACCCGCATTCCTTGGGGAATTCGGGCCAGAGGCCCGTTTTCCCGACAGTCGCGACTAATGAGCGCTTTACTGGCGAACCGTTTCGTACTATAGTCGCTGGAAATCCTTCGCCAACTCGTTCCGGCGTACCGATTCTCTCAAGACAATAACCTGATTTTAGCGAATTCGCGGCGGCGTCCGACGTCCCGGGTGTTCGGCTGTTGTTGCCCCGGCAACCGACCAAATCGATAGACTGATACAGCTTCGGCGCTGGCGGCGGCTCCTGACAACCGGCAACCCTGATCTGCGCTATCGCGTGGTCTGAATCCTGTCTCCAACACTAAAACACCGAAAATACCCTAGTTTTTTTCTCATACCTTATGAATCTGACCGAACTGAAAAAGAAATCGCCCGCCGAGCTGCTCAAGCTGGCGGAATCCATGGGCATCGAAAACGTGTCCCGCTCGCGCAAGCAAAACGTCATTTTTTCGATACTCAAGGCGCACGCCAGAAAAGGCGAAGACATCTTCGGAGATGGCGTCCTGGAAATCCTCCAGGATGGCTTCGGCTTTCTGCGCTCCGCCGACAGCTCGTATCTCGCCGGACCGGACGATATCTATGTTTCGCCCAGTCAGATCAGACGCTTTAGCCTGCGCACGGGCGACACCGTTTCCGGCAAGATTCGCCCGCCCAAGGATAACGAGCGCTACTTCGCGCTCCTCAAGGTATCGGAAATCAATTTCGAACCGCCCGAGAACACCAAGTCGAAAATCCTGTTTGAAAACCTGACGCCGCTGCACCCCGACCACCGGCTGCGCATGGAAATCGGCAAC
Source organism: Gammaproteobacteria bacterium (assembly GCA_011330835.1). Lineage (GTDB taxonomy): Bacteria > Pseudomonadota > Gammaproteobacteria > UWMA-0217 > UWMA-0217 > HyVt-560. The sequence goes on from DRPO01000568.1 coordinate 1,480, forward strand.
GGCAGCACGGAAGACATCACCGCGCGGGTTATCGACATCGTGGCGCCGATCGGACTCGGCCAGCGGGCGCTGATCATCGCGCCGCCCAAGGCGGGCAAAACCATCATGCTGCAAAACATTGCGCAGAGCATTACCTACAACAACCCCGAGTGCACGCTGATCGTCTTGCTGATCGACGAACGCCCGGAAGAGGTGACGGAAATGTCGCGCATGGTCAAGGGCGAAGTGGTTTCCTCCACCTTTGACGAACCCGCCACCCGCCATGTGCAGGTCGCGGAAATGGTGATCGAGAAAGCCAAGCGGCTGGTCGAGCACAAGCGCGACGTGGTCATCCTGCTGGACTCCATTACCCGCCTGGCGCGCGCCTACAACACCGTCATCCCGTCCTCGGGCAAGGTGCTGACCGGCGGCGTGGACGCCAACGCCCTGCAGCGCCCCAAACGCTTCTTCGGCGCCGCGCGCAATATCGAGGAAGGCGGCTCGCTGACCATCATCGCCACCGCCCTGATCGATACCGGCTCGAAGATGGATGAAGTGATTTATGAAGAATTCAAGGGCACCGGCAACTCGGAGTTGCATCTCGACAGAAAGATATCCGAAAAACGCGTCTATCCCGCAATCAACATCAATCGCTCCGGCACCCGTCGCGAAGAGCTGCTCACCGACGACGACGAGCTGCAAAAGCTCTGGATCCTGCGCAAGTTTCTGCATTCGATGGATGATCTTGAAGCCATGGAG
>DRPO01000569.1 GCA_011330835.1 Gammaproteobacteria bacterium
AACGCATCACCCGCGACGAGGTCTACATCGCCGACGAAGCCTTCTTCACCGGCACCGCTGCCGAAGTCACCCCGATTCGCGAAGTGGACAACCGCGTGATCGGCTCGGGAACCCGGGGACCGATCACCGAACAGTTGCAGTCGCTGTATTTCGACGCCGTTCACGGTCGTCTGGAGAATCATCTGGAGTGGCTTACGCCGGTGGCTTGATGCTTCTCGCGCCCGCGGTTCGCCGAGAAGCGCCAGCGCGTTATTCCGATCAAGGTCAGGAGCGCCCCCCCCTGGGAGCGCCGGCGTCCCGCCGGCCGAACGACAATGTCGGGCGCGGCACGACGAGCCGAAGGCGCTCTCTCCCCACCTCGACAACACGCCAACTCGCACCGACTATCGCGCTGGCGACAGGGGCGCGAAACCCGCGCACAACCAGCTCACCAAAAAACGACAGTCTCGAGAAAATACCAAACGCCCTTGCCGGCAAGATGCCGGCGCTCCCAGGTCTTGGACGCGGCAAACAAAAAAGGCCTGAGCAAGTCAGGCCTTTTCGTTCTCACTGTGTCAGTGAATGACTACATTACTTGGCTTCCGCGGTCGCCTTGGCCTGGGGAGCGGCGGGCTGTTGAGCCTGCGCAACCGGCGCGACTGGCGCGGGAGCAGGCATCGGGTAAGGCGCGTAGCCGTAAGCGGGGGCGTTGTAGTTGTAGCCGTCGCCATAGCCGTAACCACTGCCGTTGCCATAACCGTAACCATTGCCGTAGCCGTTGCCATAGCCATTACCGTAACCATAGCCATCGCCGTAGCCTGAGCCGTAGCCATTGCCATAGCCGTTACCGTAGGCGTTGCCATTGCCGTGGCCGCGACCGCGTCCGCGTCCCTTGCCCTTGAAGCTCATCTTGAAGTCGACGTCGCTGTCGAACTGGCTGTCCATGTCGGCGTCGCCATTGCCGGAGCCGTTTCCGTAACCATTGCCATAGCCGCTGCCGTAGCCGTTGCCATTTCCATAACCGTTGCCGTAGCCGTTGCCATAACCATTGCCGTAGCTGTTGCCATAGCCATTGGAGTAACCATTACCGTCGCCGAAGAAGTCGTCCATCATGCTCCAGGGCGTCCAGTCGGCATGGGCCGCGGAAGCGGATGCCGCGATAGCGGCGGCGATTGCAATCTTTGAAAGTTTCATAGTCTTGTTCCCAGTCGGTGGTTGAATTCAGTTACAAATGTCTCAGCAGCCTCGATCCCGGTTTGTTGCAGCAAGCATCTCGGCTAACGTGTAACTATAATATTAGAATATTGTGATATTGTCAACTATGAATATTTACTTGGTGTTAGCAGCCCTATCTAGCTGTTTTTATTGGGAAAAGTCGCCATTCTCCACCGTTTTGGCATGTTTTACCGCTGGTTTCCCGACTAACGGTTGAAAATAATTCCGGGCCTGCTAGCGGGGTTCAACAGGATTTAGCGACCCGGCGCGTTCAATGATTTGTTATGATCCGCCGTCACTATGACGACGCCTTCCTTTACAACGCATGGATAATACGCTCGAGGTTCGGCGGTTGTGCTGCGAGCGTGGCGACAAACGACTGTTCTCGGATCTGAATTTTTCCCTGCCCGCGGGTTCGCTGCTCTATGTCGAGGGCGCCAACGGCAGCGGCAAGACGACCCTGCTGCGCGCGCTCTGCGGTCTGTTCACCCCCGAATGCGGCCAGGTATTGTGGAATGGCGAGGACAGCCACAAGCTGGGGGACGCCTTTCGCGGCCAGGTCATCTATCTTGGCCATCACAACAGCCTGAAGTTGGATCTGACCGGTATCGAGAACCTTCATTTTTCGCTGGCGGTCGATGGCGTCAAGGCTGGCGAGGAGGCTTTGCTGGAGGCGTTGGCCTCGATGGGTCTGGCGGGCTATGAGGATCTGCCGGTGCGCGTGCTGTCCCAGGGGCAGAAACGACGCGTGGCGCTGGCCCGGCTGCTGCTGACCGAGAGTCCGCTGTGGATTCTCGACGAGCCCTTCACGGCGCTGGATGTGAAGGCGGTCGATCATCTGCAATCGATTATCGCCAGCCACGTCAACCAGGGCGGCATGGCGATCTTGACGACGCACCAGGAGGTCGCGCTGACTTCCGGTCAAATCCAGAGAATCCGGTTGGGAGAGCATGTTTAATGTCTTTTTCACCATCGTCAGGCGGGATGTGCTGCTGGCCATGCGGCGGCGCACGGATGTGCTGACGACGCTGTTCTTTTTCATTATCGTGGTCAGCCTGTTCCCGCTGGGCATTGGCGCGGAGAAGAATACGCTGCGCCATATCGCGCCGGGGGTGGTGTGGATCGCCGCGCTGCTGGCTTCGATGCTGGCGCTGGAGCGGCTGTTCGAGAACGATTACGCGGACGGGACGCTGGAGCAGATGCTGATCGCGCCGCAGTCGCTGTCGGTGATCGTGGCGGCCAAGGTGCTGACGCACTGGCTGCTGACCGGACTTCCCATCGTGTTAATTGCGCCACTGGTCGGTCTTCAATATTATTTGCCCTCCGAAGCGGTCGTAACCATGACCCAGGCATTGATGCTGGGAACGCCGGTGCTCAGCCTGATCGGCGCCATTGGCGCGGCGCTGACGCTGGGTTTGCGCGGCGGCGGCATCCTGCTGTCATTGCTGATCTTGCCGCTGTATATCCCGGTGCTGGTCTATGGCGCCGGCGCGATTGCCGCCAGCATGATGGCCAGGGCGCCGGTTCAGCCGTATTTCATGCTGCTGGGCGCTTTCCTGATCCTGGCGCTGATTTTCGCGCCCTGGGCGACCGCCGCCGCGTTGAGAATATCGAGTGAGTGACTTTGAAAATTAACTGGTTCAAGTACGCCTCTCCCGCCAGCTTCTATCCGCTGGCGGGGAAGATGATTCCCTGGTTCGCGGCGGCCAGCGCCCTGCTGTTCGCGGTGGGTCTCTACTGGAGTTTTTTCAAGACGCCGGAGGTGCTGAGCGAGCAGAAGCAGTATTACAAGATCATTTTCATCCATGTGCCGGTGGTGTGGATGGGCATGTGGCTGTATCTGGTGATGGTGGTCTGGTCCGCCATCGGACTGATTTTCAACACGCGGCTGTCGTTCATGATGTCGGCCGCGATCGCGCCAACCGGGGCGCTGTTCACCTTTCTCGGGCTGCTGACCGGCGCGATCTGGGGCAAGACCAGTTGGGGAACCTGGTGGGACTGGGATCCCCGCCTGACCTCGTTCCTGATCCTGTTGTTCCTGTATATCGGCTACATGGCGCTGCAATCCGCGATCGATGACACGCGGCGCTCGGATCGGGCTTCGGCGCTGCTGCTGATCGTTGGCATGGCGCTGATTCCGGTGATCTACTGGTCGGTCAACTGCCCCGACCCCGCCCAGTGCACCGCGCTGCACCAGCGTTCCGGGCTGGGCAAGATCGAGGGCAATATCCTGTTCGCCATGCTGACCATGACGCTGGCGGTGTGGATGTACAGTTTCGTGTCGATCCTGATGCGTCTGCGCAACATTATTCTCGAACGCGAGCGCAACAAGGACTGGGTCGCCCAACTCCCCGAGGTGGCGCAATGAGCATTGGCGAATTCTTTTCCATGGGCGGTTACGGCGCTTATGTGTGGGTCTCCTTCGGCGCGACCCTGCTGCTGATGATTACCGAAATTCTTCTGGTCCGAAGCCGCCGCCGGGCCGTTGTCAAGAGGCTGCGGCGCCTGCTTCGCGCCGGTCGGCCATCCTGAATCCAATAGGTATTCCATGAAACCAAGACAGAAACGTTTTTTCTTCATCGCGCTGGCGATCGTCGCGGTGCTGATTGCCGGCGGGCTGATCATCAAGGCGCTGCGCAGCAATATCGCCTACGCCTTCAGCCCCAGCCAGGTCGTTAAGGGCGAGGTGGCTCCGGGCGAGTTGTTCCGCCTCGCCGGCATGGTGAAGAAGGGCAGCCTCAAGCGTCTCGACAATGGCCTGACCGTTTCCTTCGTGGTCACGGACACCGCCCAGGAAGTGACCGTCCGGCACACCGGCATCCTGCCGGATCTGTTCAAGGAGGGCCAGGGCACCGTCGCCAAGGGACGTCTCAATGACCAGGGGATTTTTGTCGCCGACGAGGTGCTCGCCAAGCACGATGAATCCTACATGCCGCCCGAAGCGGCCGATGCGGTGAAAGCCGCCCAGACCGTCAAGGAGTAACCCGCATGATCCCCGAACTTGGACTTTTCGCCCTGATTCTGGCGCTGGCGACGGCGTTGATTCAGGCCGCCCTGCCATTGATTGGCGCTTCGCGCGGCCTGCGCAACTGGGTCATGGTGGCCCGTCCGGCGGCCTATGCCCAAGCGCTGTTCATCTTCACGGCTTACATCTGCCTGACGATCTCGTTCATCAACAATGATTTTTCGACGCTCTACGTGGCGGAGAACTCCAATACCGCGCTGCCGCTGATCTACCGGATATCGGGCGTCTGGGGCGCCCACGAGGGTTCGCTGCTGCTGTGGGTGCTGGTTCTTTCCGGCTGGGGCGCGGCGGTGGCGCTGTTCAGCCGCGACCTCCCCGATGATTTCACAGCGCGGGTGCTGTCGGTCATGGGCATGATCGGGGTCGGATTCCTGCTGTTCATTCTGTTGACCTCCAATCCTTTCGAACGCCTGCCGGTGGCGCCGCCGGAGGGACGCGATCTGAACCCGTTGCT
>DRPO01000570.1 GCA_011330835.1 Gammaproteobacteria bacterium
ACACCCAGATCGATCAACTTGTTCAACATGCGCCCGCCCTCAGTGGTTGTGGACTTCGAAGCCGGACTTCGCCAGCTCCGACTGGAGGAAGAAGGCCCCTTCGGTGACGACCCGCGTCCCGACCGGCAGCCCTTCGATCACCGCCAGACCATCGACGGTGCGGACGACCTCCACCTCGCGCGGCTCGAACTCGCCCGGCTCGTGCTCGACGAACACCTGCCAGTCGCCATCGGCGCCGCGCGCCACGGCCCCGGACGGAATCGCCAGCGCGTTTTCCCTCCCCGAACCTTGCAGCCGCACCTGAACGAACAGGCCGGGATGGAGCCGGTCGTCCGGATTGGGAATTTCGACGCGAACCCCCAGCGTGCGCGTGCTCTCGTCCAGCGCATGGTGGATTTGTATCACCTTGCCAGCGATTTCCCGGCCCTCGAAAAAAACCCGCGCCGGCATGCCGGGACGGATGGCCGTTGCCTGATCGGGCGTCAGCCGCGCCTCGACCCAGAGCCGCGATTCATCGCTGATTTCGAACAGCACCCGGCCCGGCTCGACCAGCTCGCCCACCACGAAATCGTCGCGAATAACGGTGCCGGCCCGTGGCGCCAGCAGGTTGAACCTACCGTCGGCCGCGCGCTTGCCGGCCAGCAGCTCGCCAATCTCCCGCTCGGTCATGCCGAAGGCCCGCACCCGCGCGCGCAGCAGCGATTGCTCCACCTTCGCCTTGGTGTAGCGCTGCTCCGAGACCACGTCGCGGCCCAGCTTCTTCACCCGTCGCCACTCGCGATCGGCCACCAGCAGATCACCCTGTGCCTGCGCCATCTCGACGCTGGAGAGCCGGGCCAGCACCTGACCCTTGCGAACGCGATCGCCCAGCCGGGCCTCGCGCCCCAGCACCTGGGCGGCGATCCGGGGCGTGACGATGGCCGTGGCGTAGGCGTTCAGCCGGATCTCGCCCGGCGCGCGCAACTCGCTGACCACCGCGCGGGGCTGGAGCGTGGCGACGACGATGCCCGCCGCCTGACGCTGCGCTTCAGTCAGCTGGATGGCGCCGCCTTCTTCGTGGCCGTGGTCTTCGTGTTCTTCCGCCAGCGTCGTCGCGGCCAGCAGAATCAGCAGGATGGAAAAGAGGGTCTTCATGCCGCGCTCCCGGGGTTTTCTCTGATGTGTTTTCATTTCACGATGCCTCCAAGCCATTCCTCGATCTGGCCCGAGGCCGCCAGATACTCGATCCAGGCCTCCCACAGGCGGCCCTCTTGTTCAATGGCGCTGGTCTCGGTTTCCAACGCCTGCTTGAGCTGCACCAGATAGTCGGTGGTGCGCAGTTCGCCCGCTTGCCAGAGACGATCCAGCAGGCCAGTGCGCTGGCGGAGACGGGGCGCGCCCGCGGCCCGCCACTCTTCCCAGGCATCACGCGCGTTTCGATACAGCGCCCGGGCCGCCAGCAACCGTGCGCGAGCTTCGCGACGGCGACTCTCGACAACCCGCGCCGCCTGCAACGCCTCCGCCTCGGCGGCGGCCACCTCGGCCTTGAAGCGGTTGCGAACGAACAACGGCGCCGTCAGGCTCAGCCCACCCAGCGCCGAGCGGTCTTCCCGCCCAAGACGCAGCCCCACCGTCGGATCGGCGCGCCGCTCCCGCTGTCGCAGCTCGACCCCGGCCCGGGCGGCATCCGCCATCGCCGCCGCTTCGCGAATGGTCGGCAAAACATCCAGCAAACGATCGATATCGACCTCCGCCAGCTCGGGCGGTGACAACGCCACCGCCGGTGGCGACGCCTCCGTGGCAGCCAGCGACTCGATGGACTGGCGCGCCCGGATCCGCCCGGCTACCGCTTCGGCCTGCCGAAATTTCGCCTCCGAGGCGGCGAGATGGGCCAGATCGAGATCGACCTGCGACAGATCGCCGGCCCGGCGTCGCCGCTCGGCCAGCCCGACAAAACGCGTCATCAGATCCGCCTGACGGTCGGCGACACCGGCAATCGCCGTCGCGGTGCGCCAGCGCGCCCAGGCCCGAAGCAGCCGCCCGGCCAGTTCCCGTCTCCGTTGGGTCAGACGCGCCCGCGCGACCCGCCATTCGTGATCGGCCACCGAGGCGCGCGCGGAACGCTTGTCCGCCCAGTCCAGCGTCTGGCTGATCCCGATCGAAACGGTATCGACATCGGCGCGTTCATAGTCCAACCCCAGTTCGGGGTTGAACAGGGGGCGGCCAGCCGCCCGACGCCGCGCCTGCGCGGCCTCGACCGCCGCCTGCTCTGCCTGGAATCGGGGGTTGGCCGCCACGACAGAGCCGACCCAGCGGGACAGCTCAGGCGGGGCGAGGGGTATTTCCGGGGCCGGTGAATCGGCCCAGACAATGGCCGACACGACCAGGCCGGCCATGGCAAAAAATAGTTTCAACATGCTGTTCTTCCGGTCAATTTTCCCGCGCGACGAGCGCGCGACATCCCGGCGCAAAGGCGCCAGAGAGAGCTGGTGTTAGATTCAAATCAGTCGGGATCCAGACGTGACGAACCCCGCCCCGTCATTCCCGCGAAAGCGGG
>DRPO01000571.1 GCA_011330835.1 Gammaproteobacteria bacterium
GGCTCAGGTGATCAGGGAGTTCATGAAGAATTATGTTGCGGAGCGCAGGTTCTCGCGGCAGGCGGATCTCTTTGAGGTTGGGCAGTCTCAAGGTGGCTCGCGTGGGGGGGCGAGCGATGAGTAGTGCAGTCAAGAGGGGCGTTACTTTGCGGCGTCCGACGATGATCGACTTGTTTGCTGGCGCGGGGGGGCTTTCCGAAGGATTGCGGGAGTCCGGCTTTGAGCCTTTGTACGCGAATGAGATTCAGGTCAGGTATGCTGAAACCTATTCCATTAATCACCCTGATACTTTGGTGGATCAGCGAAATATACGCGAGGTTGATGCTCGGACGATTCGGAATGAGCTTGGCCTGGAAAGAGGGGAGCTGGATCTTTTGGCGGGTGGGCCGCCGTGCCAGGGCTTTTCCATCAACGCGCCTGTGCGTTCGAGATCAGATGAGAGGAATCATCTTTTCAGGGAGTTTCTGCGCTTTGTGGATGAGTTCTTTCCCAGGGCGGTGCTGATTGAAAACGTTCCGGGGCTGGTTTCTTTTGAAGGCGGGGGGGTTCTGGATGCGATCCTTGCCGCGCTCCAGAGCCATGGCTATGCCGCGGATGTGCGAATTCTTTATGCGCCGCATTTCGGTGTTCCTCAAACAAGATGGAGGACGATTGTTATTGGCCTGAGAGATGGCGGCAATATCGGAGAGGCGTTTCCCGTTCCTGTTTGTCATGCGCCACTCAGGGTGAATTTTACGTCAAGATTTGCTGGGCGAAATATTGTTCCTCTGCCGCAGGCGTCTGAGTTGCCTTCGTTTACGTCTGTAAGAGACGCGATCGATGATTTGCCGCCTCTGGCAAATGGAGAAATGGGGCGGGATATTAAACCTTATCGGGTTGCGCCACAAAATGAGTTTCAGAGGATTATGCGCGCGGGCTCGGAAGGGGTGGTGAACCATCAGGCGGCTCGGTTGAGCAAGATCAATCTGGAGCGTCTGGCTCATATTCCTCCGGGCGGAAACTGGACGGATATTCCATTTGAATTGTTGCCAAAAGGTATGCAACGAGCGCGGCGCTCGGATCATACAAAACGGTATGGGAGAGTGGATCCGGATGGGCTGGCGTCGACAATTCTTACCAAATGCGATCCTCACTGGGGCGCATACTTTCATTACAGCCAGGATCGGGCGTTTACGGTTCGCGAAGCGGCGCGGATTCAGACCTTTCCGGATACGTTCTGGTTTGCTGGCTCGCGGGTCGAGCAGTATGAGCAGGTTGGGAATGCCGTGCCGCCGTTGCTGGCGGCGGCGATAGGAAGAAGTATTTTGAGTATGCTTGGCCACGGGAGCAGCGAACTGACAAGAGCAATGTAATGGCGTGCGCGATATGGGAATTCTTTGGTTACCGAACGGATGATTTGTCGAATGACGCGCTGAGCGCCGCCAATACAAGACAGTGCCCGATTATTGGCGAGACGTGTGAAAAGAGCTTTAACGATGGCGTGATCTCCGGGGTGTGCTCGCTAAAGCCAGTGACATCCGGCCCGGTTATATGCTGCCCAATCCGGATGTATGCGGATGAGTATGCGGTATTGCAGGATGTTTCGGTTGGCGCGTTTGGCGCGGAATATCGTCTTGTTCCTGGTATTGAAGCGCTGGATGTCGCCAAGGCCAACAATGAACCCTGTGTTGCTGTCTTTGGCAAGCGATGGGGCGGTGAGCTGCGTTTGCCTCAGAAGTCTGGCCGGGGCGGCTACTTTGTGGACTGGGTGCTTGCGAAGCTGGACGCCGAGGGCGAGTTGGAGGAGTTCGTGGCTGTCGAGGTTCAGACGGTTGACACAACCGGAACCTATCGAAATGGTTATGAGGCCTTGATGCACGAGCGAAGAACGGTCAAAACGACAGCAGGTTTGAATTGGGAGAATGTCTCGAAGCGGATACTTCCTCAACTGATCTATAAGGGGCAGGTTCTGCAGCGTGAAAGTCTGTGTAAAAAGGGATTGTTTTTTGTTTGTCCTCATCCAGTCTATGAGAGGATTATGAACAGATTGGGGGGGCAAGAAGGATTGATCCGGTATTCCCTACAGCCCGCATCGGTTACATTCCTCATTTACGATCATGATCGCAACAAGCCGTCAGTAGACGGTCAGCTTGTTCCGCTAAAGCAAACGGTTTCCCATTCGACGACCGTATATAAGTTGCAGGAGGCGTTCAATAACGTCACTTTGCCAGAGGAGAACGTTTATATGGCCGCAATCCTTAAAGCTCTCGGGAAAGGGGCCTCTTGCGGTTGAGAATGCCCCTCTGGCGTGCGGATTATTGTCGGGTTAGACAAAAACCTGCGCGCCCTGAATGGGGTATTCTCAATCGCAAGAGGTATATACTTCTCGCGATCAAGAATCCCCCATTCATGGCGCGCGTCTTTTCGCCGATGGCCGCGTTGCAAAAACTTGACGTAGCCCCACTATGCCTGCGTTTTTGCGCCTTGCTCTCGACGAAAATCCACGCACCCTGAACGGGGTATTCTTGAACGCGAGAAGTATACCGAACCGGGGAAATCCCCCCGGCTGGGACTACTCCCTGATTTCGTAGTAGATCAGATCCGGGTTGCTGAGCGAGATTTCCTCGCCCAGGCTGATGACGCCAACGCCTTCGAGTTTCTGCGAAGCGTGATGGAGCATGTAGGTGGGACGGCCTTCAGGGCGGACGTAGGTGCCGTTGCTGCTGTGATCGCGCAGCGAGAATTGGCGATTATCGAGAATCAGGGTAGCGTGTTCGCGCGATACGAAGCGGGAGCGGATCTGAATGTCGGCCGGCATCCGGCGTCCGAGCCGGCAAACCGGGTGCTCGCTGTTGAATAGGAACTCCTCGCCCTGGTAAACCAGCCGCAGACTTTTCTGTAGGGCCCGGCGACTCAGATCGAAGGTGAGAATGTCGGCGGACACCGTTTCGGTCTGGATCGTTTGTTCGATCTGCGGCGAGGGCAACGTCGCGGAGGCTTCCGACTGTTCCTCGAACTCGTCCAACAGAGTCAGGCTGTCGAAACGCAGCAGTTGTTCCAGACTGTCGAAAAACTCGGGGCCAACCCGACGGCTGGAGAAACGAAAACCGCGACTGCCGAGCGTCCCGATGTTTCGGGTTTCGAGTTGGATGTCGCTCGATCCCAGCACGGAACGAAAGGTCAGTCCCACGGGAATATCGGGCGCGATCTCCATCGACAGAACGCCATGCTCCGCGCCGCCGCGCCGGATTCGCGACGACAGGACAATCACGCCATCCCGCCGCAACGCGAGCGGAATGTCATCATCGTTGAGCGATACCGGGCAGGCGATGTCGATCGGCAAATCCCGCACCAGCCGGAAACGGAAATCCACCTGGGAGCCGGCATCGGAAAAGGATTGATCGGCGCGAAAGTCGACCGCGGTCAACGACGGTATCACGCCAAAGCGTTCGCAGGACAGATCCACCCGACGCGCCTCGTCACCATCGCGCGAGCGCGCCGCGATGTACTGGTTGAAAAAGGAGTAGATAGCGGAAAGCTGGACAACCGACGCCTCGATACCCTTCTCGGCGGTTTCCGCCAGCAGATCCGGGTCCAGGCCAGACTCGGGCGATTCCTTGTCATTTTCCATGGCCGCGCCTCCTTGATGTCGGTTCATCCATCATTCCATTCGCTCCGATTCCGGGATAGAATCGCCAGGAACTCGGAAGATCTACCGAGTCCACTTCTTTATAGATTCCAAAATCCGGAAAAGTTCAATCCGATTCATCGAACCATTGGCGCAATGTCACGCCATCGAGCTCCCGAGCGATGGCCACCCTCGCCTTTTGCAGAACGCCAGCCGCCGGATCCTTCGCATCGTCGTGAGCGCAACATCATCCAGCGCCTCCAGCACCTCGGTCATCGACACCGTGTCCGGCGCGCGCCAGCACCCAGGAGCGAACCCCGGAATTAACTTGCACGATCAATCCCGCATTCTCAAGCGCCTGAATTGTCGCCTCCGCCCGCTGGCTCGATCCCATGGGATCAACGGCAAGCGCCTCGTCTTTCACCGGGCCGCGCCCTGCCCTGAAAGCCTCCATCAGACGCCACAACACATTCAGACCCAGCCGCTTGTCGGGCGGCGCCTGGGCAACCTTGCGGTCAAGGCGCAGCGCGGCGGGAAACTGGACATAGAAGGCGATCCGGGAACCCAGCAGCAACGGCGCCAGCGACAACAGCATGATATACGCCAGACTCATGGCATAGAGATTGATGCGCCCCTTCACCAGATCGCGCAACAGCGCGCCCGGCAAGCTTTTGAACCCCGTTATCATCGGAAATCCGGCGATTTGACCCGTCAATATTAACCCGGCTATCTCGTTTTAGGGATTGATCTTGCCAGGATCGGCCCGCAAACTGTTGGAAACAGGCCTCTTTGCTGGTATCGATGAGTTCAGAAAGCATCCTCGCCCAGGTTGACATCCCTTCCATCACTCCCCCTGAAACCGCTCAAATCCTCGCCGCGACGCCGAAACATTCGGCGGCGGAGAAGCGTGCGCTGGTGGCGGAGATCAAGGCGGAACTGAAACGTCAGGACGCGGTGCTGGTGGCGCATTATTACACCAGCGCGGATTTGCAGCGGATCGCGGAGGAGACCGGCGGCTATGTCTCCGATTCGCTGGACATGGCGAAGTTCGGCAATGAGCACCCGGCCTCGACGCTGGTGGTGGCGGGCGTTCGTTTCATGGGGGAGACGGCGAAGATTCTGAATCCGGAGAAGCGGGTGCTGATGCCGACGCTGGAGGCGGAGTGTTCACTGGATCTGGGCTGCCCCGCAGGGCCGTTCAGCGACTTCTGCGACCAGCACCCCGACCGTACGATAGTGGTTTACGCCAACACCAGCGCCGAGGTGAAGGCGCGCGCCGATTATGTGGTCACTTCCAGCATCGCGGTGGATCTGGTCGAGCATCTCGATTCGGAAGGCGAGAAGGTGCTGTGGGCGCCGGACCGGCATCTTGGACGCTACATCCAGCAGGTGACCGGCGCCGACATGCTGCTGTGGGGCGCCTCATGCGTGGTGCACGACGAGTTCAAGACGCGGGCGCTGGGGCAATTGATCGAACAATACCCGGACGCGGCGGTGCTGGTGCACCCCGAATCGCCAAAAAGCGTCAGAGACGTTGCGGATGTGATCGGTTCCACAACTCAGCTCATCAAGGCGGCGCAAAATCTGCCAAACCGGCGGTTGATCGTTGCAACCGACAACGGGATATTTTACAAAATGAAACAGATGGCGCCGGACAAGGAGTTGATCGAGGCGCCAACCGGGGGCGTGGGAGCCACTTGCCGCAGCTGCGCGCATTGCCCCTGGATGGCGATGAACAGTCTCGACAACCTGCTCCGGACGCTCAAGACCGGCGACAACGAGATTCATGTCGAAGAGTCGATTCGGGTCAAGGCCCTGAAATCGACCCAGCGCATGATCGAGTTTTCCCGAACCCTCACTCCCTGACCTAGTCGGCGGGGAGGAGTGATTCGTCGCCGGCCTCCCCCGAGGAACAGACTTACCTGGCTCAGGATGACGCCAGGCGTGTTCGCAAAAGGAGTGAAGGATGAACACAGATACACCCAGGATTCCCCTGGCGGTATTCCGCAAGATGGCGCGCGCGTTGTCGGCTGACGAGCTGTCGAAACTGCCGCCGGAGAAACTGCCGGATCAGATCCCCTTCGAATTCATCGAATCGCTGGAGCCGGAATCAGCGAAGGCGGTGGACGAGCTGATTCTGGCGCGCCAGATGGCGCTGATGGAGCAGCAGCGACTCCGGCGCGAGGCGCTGGGCGCCGATGTCGCGGGCGCGATCAGCTTCGCCCAGCGCGCGGAGCACGAAACCGCCGCCGGCGAGCTGCGGCGCAAGCTGGTTCGTTTTCTGAATCGTCTGCAAGCCTCGGGCAAGCAGCTGTCGCTTTCGCAGGCGCTCGACCATCTGGAATCACTGGAAGCGCATCGCGAGCTGATCGGTCGGGTTCAGGATGAATACGACCAGCTCCTCCAGGCGCGCAAACTCTTGCGGGACACGTTATTCCGGCCCCATGACTTCAAAAGCCTGGTCGAAGACGCCGAAGCGCGTCTGGCTCGCCAGGGACAGGCCTTGTGCGATTTGCTCGGACGCTATCACGGCGAGCGCTGCAAGCTATGCCTGTTCATTATGCAGAGCCATCACAAGCGGCTGCATCGCCGCGAAGACCTGCGGCGGGAAATCACCCAGCGTCTCGACTGGTTGACGACGGCGCGGGAGAACGGCGCGCCGGCGCCCGAGAAGCAGGAGGGCCGACGCATTCACAAGGAAGTCCGCGCCCTGTTCCGTCGCATGCGGGAACAGGATGGCGTCATCGACGAAACGGATTTCACCTACTGGCTCGACATCATCGTCGATTTCAGCCTCTACCGCCGTCACGACACCCGCTACGAGGCGCTGGTGGACAAATCCGCGCAAGTTCTCGCCGAGCTGATGCGGCATTACTTCGTCAACGCCGGACAGGAAGCCGCCGAAGCATCGGGCGAACAAGCCTTCGAACAGGGCGGCAGCCAGTTCCTGCGGGGCTATCTGGATCGAAAGCAGCCCGCCCTGCAACGTCAGGCCTGCGTGCCGGCTTCGGATCGACTCTACGCCATCAACCGGTTGAAACGCATTCTTGGCCGGTAATTTCTCTCACCCTTCGTTTCTCGCGGGGCGCTTCAATTGAGCTGCACCCGCTGCCCCCAGGGGACGTCGGCCCTGCCCTTGACGAGCCAGAGGACAGGATAGGCGGGCGGCTGAGCCGGAAACTCGCCTCGGGCATCGGTGAAGTAGATGAGCAGGTCGGGGGGCTGGTCGGCCTGATCGGTGTATTTGAAGGGGGGAAGGAAACTGGTGCCGCCGCCTCCAGTGATTTTTTCGGGGAACTCGAGGTCTTCCCAGGGTTCGAAGGTCCAGGGGCAGCCGGGAGCGAGGTCGGCGTCGCAGGCGATGAGGCTGATGCGGGCGCGGAGGTTGGCCTTGATGGCGCCGATTTCGCTGATAAAGGCGTTGATCTCCTTGTCGTTGATGGAGCCGCTGGTGTCGAGGACGACGGTGAGGTTGAGCTGGGCGCTGCGCAGGCTGGGAAAAATGGCGGGGTCGCCGCGCCGACTGGAGGGGCGGCTGTAGGCGTAGTCGTCGCGAGCGAGAGCGGCGACGTAGCGTGACAGCAGATTGCGCCAGGGAAGACGAGGGCGGCTCATGATCTGAACCATGCGCTTCATGGCGCCGCTCATCTTGCCGGCCTGCAGGGCTTGCTGGGCGGCGCCGGCGAGGCGTTGCTGCCATTGGGTGGCGAGGGTTTCCATTTCCTGGCGGGTGAGCGGGTCGGGCTGGGGCGCGCCCTGGGCCTGACCGCGCGCCTGGAGTTCGTCGGGGTTGTCGAGTTGTTCGTCGCGGCCTTCGCCGGCGGCGTTGTCATCCATTTCCTGTCGGTCGGGAGCGTTGCCGCCGTCTTCGTTCTTGTGCTGGTCGGTGGGTTCATCGCCGCCGTGGTCGGACTGGTCCTGTCGCGGCGCGCCCCGGGTGTCGGACTGGCCCTGGCCGGTGGGTTGCTTTTGCCCGCCCTCGCCGGTTTCGTCGCGGTCGTAGACGTGCTGGTCCAGGGTTTCGATCGCGTCGTTGCTGTCGAGGCAGGGGTAGATCTCCTCGGCGGTCATGCCCTCGAATTCCTTCATGAACAGGCTGCGCGGCGGGGGCTTCAACCCGTCGGCGATGAGCAGCGGGTTGATGGCGTAATCGCAGGCGGCGTCCCAAAGCATTTTGACGCGGTGTTCGCGCCGGGCGAAATGGGAAAGCGCGCAATGCAGCGCTTCATGGGCGAGGACGAACTGGGTTTCGGCGGGGTCGAGGGCGTCGATGTATTCGGCGCTGTAGTAGAACTTGCGGGCGTCGGTGGCGGTGGTCTTGCACCAGTCGGGGTCGGCGGCGACCATCGGCAGGCGCAGCACCAACGCGCCGAGGAAGGGCTTGTCGAGGATCAGCCGGGTTCGCGCCGCGCGGAGTTTGTTCTCGATGGCCTGGAGATCCATGCCGATGGCGCTAGATGTCGTAGATCATCAGGTCGGCAATGGCATCGGCCCAGCTGTCGAACTGGGGCACGCTGAACAGCTCGTCGCCGATGGCGCGTTGCATGTCGGAGACGAGCATGACGCCCATTTCCCGCTGCCGGAAGCCGCGCGCATAGTCGAGGATGTGGCCGAGGGTTTCGGAGGCCTCCGGCTTTCCCTGCACGCGGATGGCGTGGCCGACCAGCGAGGCGGCGACGGCGTATTGCAGGTCGATTTCCTTGGGTGTCCTGGTTTCCTCGCCGCGCAGGATGGCGTCGATATCGGGCAGTTGGTCGAGGGTGGCGATGAAGGCGTTGAGTTCGACGCCGGCGGCGGAGCCGACGCAGGCTTGCAGCGCGCCTTGCAACAACGCGGGCTGGTCGCCGAATTTTTGCAGCGCGCGGTGGGCGAACTCCCAGGAGCGCGGCGAGGGAAAGGCGACGGGGTTGTGCGCCGGGTCGAAGTCGAACAGCATCTCCGGCCGGAAGCGCAGAAAGCCGATGATGCGTTCGTCGACGCCGTTGGCGTAGGCCCAGGCGACCCAGTCGTCGAGGTTCAGCTCGATCTCGAAATGCGAGAAGCGGTTGGCCAGCGGCGCGGGCATGGTGTAGGTGACGCCGCGATCGCCCTGACGGTTGCCGGCGGCGAAAATGGCCCAGCCGGGGGGGATTTCATATTGCCCGAGTCGGCGGTCGAGGATCAGCTGGTAGGCCGCCGCCGAGACGCTGGGCGGGGCCGAGGTGATTTCATCAAGGAACAGAATGCCGGTTTCGCCGTGGCGCTCGGCGTCCGGCAGCATGGCCGGCACGGCCCATTCCACCAGATCGCCCTGTCGGAACGGGATGCCGCGCA
>DRPO01000572.1 GCA_011330835.1 Gammaproteobacteria bacterium
ATTCGCCGCTCCCGCGCCGGTCTCGCGGACCCGAACCGGCCCAACGGCTCGTTCCTGTTCCTCGGCCCCACCGGCGTGGGCAAGACCGAGCTGACCAAGGCGCTGGCCGAGTTCCTGTTCGACACCGAGGAAGCGATGGTGCGCATCGACATGTCCGAGTTCATGGAGAAACACTCCGTGGCGCGGCTGATTGGCGCCCCGCCCGGCTATGTCGGCTACGAGGAAGGCGGCTACCTGACCGAAGCCGTGCGCCGCAAGCCCTATTCGGTGATCCTGCTCGACGAGGTGGAAAAGGCGCACGCCGACGTCTTCAACGTGCTGCTGCAGGTGCTCGACGATGGCCGGCTGACCGATGGCCAGGGCCGCACCGTCGATTTTCGCAACACCGTCATCGTCATGACCTCGAATCTGGGCTCCGACCTGATTCAGAGCATGGCCGGCGAATCGCAGTATGAGGCAATGAAGGCCGCCGTCATGAACGTGGTGGGCACGCACTTCCGGCCCGAGTTCATCAACCGGATCGACGAAGTGGTGGTATTCCATCCGCTGGGTCAGGAAGAGATCAAGAAGATCGCCAGCATCCAGCTGCGCTATCTCAACGACCGGCTGGCCGAACGCGACCTCTCGATCGAGTTCTCCGACGCCGCGCTGGCCAAGCTGGCCGAAGCGGGTTACGACCCCGTATACGGGGCCAGACCGCTCAAGCGGGCCATCCAGCACGAGGTGGAAGATCCGCTGGCGCAGTCCATTCTCGCTGGCGAATTCCTGCCCGGCCAGACCATCCGCGTCGAGGTGGAGGGCGACAAGCTGGCGTTCCGCGCCAGCTGATCCGCCCATGAAGCTGCCCGTGCCCGAATCGGAGATCGAATTCCTGCCGATTCGGGCTCAGGGCGCGGGTGGACAAAACGTCAACAAGGTATCGAGCGCGGTTCATCTGCGCTTCGATATCCCCAACTCCTCCCTGCCGCCTGCCATCAAGCAGCGCCTGCTCAACAAGCGCGACCAGCGCATCAACAAGCAGGGCGTTCTCGTCATCAAGGCGCAAAATCACCGCACCCGCGAACGCAACCGCCAGGAAGCGCTGGACCGGTTGACCGCATTGATCGCCGCCGCCAGCGAACGAAGAAAACCCCGCATCCCCACAGCCCCCAGCCGCAAGGCTCGGCAGAAACGGCTCGACAGCAAAACCCGGCGGGGCCGGGTCAAAAGGTTACGGCGGCGGGTTGGGTTTGATGATTGAGCGATGTGAAGTGAGAGGTGTTATACTTGGGCCTGTTGCGGGAGACGCGTTTGATGAATGAAAATTGAGAGCATTTGCTCTGCTATCAATGAAGGTAGGGTTCGCATCACGGATCATGCGGAGGAAGAAGCAATCGATGATGATCTGACTTTCGAGGAAATTTATTACTCGGTGATGCATGGCGAAGTCATTGAAGACTACCCAAGAGATAGACCTTATCCCAGTTGTTTGATAATGGGTAGAAACTTCTCGGGACAGGTTGTACACAGTGTTTGGGCCTACAATCCAGAAAATCACTGGGTTGTTTTGATTACCGTTTATCGTCCTGATCCGGCGCGCTGGATCGACTGGAGAGTCAGGGTAAAGAAATGATGCCATTTAACAAGTGTCCGGTTTGCGGG
>DRPO01000573.1 GCA_011330835.1 Gammaproteobacteria bacterium
CCAGCAGCGTCGTCACCGCGTCCACCAGCGTCGATTTGCCCGAGCCGATGTCGCCGGTCAGCAGCGTGTTGTCGCCGGCGGCGTCGAGCGTCCAGACCTTTTTGTGGAAGGTGCCCCAGTTCAACACCTCCAGCCGTTGCAGCCGGAAACCGGCGTGGGCTTCGTCGGCGCCGAAGTCGAGCTGGGCCGGTTCGTCAGGGAACGGGGCGGGATTTGCTGTCATGAAGGGGAATGTAGCACTTTCAGGCGGTTATCCGCATCAGGCATGCCGCCCGGGATCCATTCTGCCGTGAAGTACGCGAAGTATACTTCTCTCGCCCAAGAATACCCCATTCAGACCGCGATCTTTCCGCCGTAGGGTGGATCAAGGAGCGAACCGACGGATCCACCGAATACACCCGTAAAATCGTGGATCCGCTTCGCTTGAGCCGCCTGCTGTGAGGTGGAGATCGACCGGGAGCGGGCGGTGGCAGGCTTGGCGTAAACCGGTTACCCCGATAGCGGCTACGGCGAATACCTGACCTGGCTGGAGGATGAGCGCCATGAACTGATCAACGGCGTCACGTAACACCCTGTCATTGTTGGCAATGCGGGCAACGGGGCATTCTCAATCGCCAGAGGCGTAAGCGGCAACTCTCCCAACACTGTCGACAAGCGCCGGGGTGGACTGATAGACCTTTCGGTGGATGGCCGCGAGGTTGTCGAGTTCATACTCGTGAACAATGAGGTTTCTCAGATCCTTGAACTCGATCCACTGTTCAACTTCATCAATCAGGCCAAGTTTCTCCATCAAGTTGAGAACATCGATCAGCCGCTCACAGTCGCTCAGCTCATAGGCGGCAACCGCGCGGAAGACTTTCTTGACGAGAATATCTTCCAGACGAGCAAACCGGGCGGTCATTGCCTCCAGGGTTTCCTGCGTTTCCTGATCATGTTCGTCGATCTTGTCAGGCGTTATTTTGTTCCAGGAGTATTCGAGTGTTTCGGCGGCCTTGCGGGCGTATGCAAGCTGTTGCTCAAGAAGGCGCTTTTTCCTATCAAGCGGGTCGCTCATAGCGCAACTCCCGTGTCTCGGGCCATTGCCTGGAAGGGTGTGACGGGGTTGCCGGGGATCTGGAAAACAAGGTCTATCTTTCTTTCCCCGAGAGTTCGCTGGAGGCGCGCCCCTATCTTGAGGCGGGCATCGAGCGTTTCATCACCGCTCAAGGCTTCGTCGGGAATGATCAAAAGGTCGATATCGCCGCCACGCCTGGAATCGTCGACCCGCGAGCCGAACAAATACACCCTGGCGCCCGGGCCAAGCACCTCGGACACGGCTGACTTTATGGCGTTAACTTGGCTTTCACTCAATCGCATGGGGGCATTATACCGCTTGCGATGGGAATGCCCCATTCAGGGCGCGCGGATTATCGTCGAGAGCAAGGCGCAATAACGCGGGCACAGTTTGGCAAGTTCTTGCAACGCAGCCATCGGCGAAAAGATGTGTGGCCTGAACGAGGTATTCTTGAGCGCTAGAAGTATATAAATCAGGCGCTGGACGACAGGCTGGAGGGGAGCCTGGCTGGCCTGCAAGCAGGGTGAGCGCATATAAATCAGCAATAAAACAATAACTTAAGAAACCTCTCTTCTGAGAGAACGTAGAACTAGAATAAATCGCATGATCCAGAGCTAAAAACCCAGCATGTTTTGCTGCTAACTATAATGTCAAGTCGCTTGCGCTTCATA
>DRPO01000574.1 GCA_011330835.1 Gammaproteobacteria bacterium
CGCGGCGATGAGGTTGCGGCAGTCCGAAGCCATCGGCTGGCGCCGCGTCAACGCCCGCACGATCAGTTCGTCGATCTGGCGTTCGCTGGCGTTGATCAACTCGTCGGCGCCAGAGGCGTCGGTCGCCAGCGCCTCGTCGCGCTCGCTGAACGCCTGGAAACAGTCCTGCAACTCCTGGCTGGTCATTCGGGCCATGCTGATGACCTTGTCGCGTATCTCTTCGAGATCGTGGTCGAAAGTTTTGAGAGTGTGTTGTGGGCTCATGGGCTTCCCTCGCTGAATGATGGGCAATCATATACCCGTCGCGGATGAAAATCCGCCTTTGGGACTGGTGTATCATGCGGCCATCGACCGATGACGGAGAACGTTTCGTGCATTTGCATATTCTGGGAATAGCGGGGACTTTCATGGGCGGGGTGGCCCGGATCGCCCGCGAGGCGGGGCATGAGGTCACCGGGTCGGATCGGCGGGTCTATCCGCCGATGAGCACGCAACTGGAACAGGCGGGCATCCCGCTGATCGAGGGGTTCGATCCGGGGCAGCTTTCTCCGCCGCCGGATCAGGTGGTGGTCGGCAATATCATGACGCGGGGCATGCCGATTATCGAAGCGATGCTCAATGAGCGTTTGCCCTACGCATCGGCGCCGGAGTGGTTATATGAACAGGTATTGTCCTCCCGTCGCGTGCTGGCGGTCTCCGGCACGCATGGCAAGACGACGACGGCCAGCATGCTGGCCTGGATTCTTGAGAAGGCGGGGCTTGCGCCGGGATTCCTGATTGGCGGCGTGCCGTTGAATTTCGGCGAATCGGCGCGGTTGGGAGTATCGCCGTGGTTCGTGATCGAAGCGGATGAGTACGATACGGCGTTCTTCGACAAGCGTTCGAAATTCGTGCATTACCATCCGGAGATTCTGGTCATCAACAACCTGGAATTCGATCACGCGGATATTTTTGCCGACCTGGCGGCGATTCAGACCCAGTTCCACCATCTGATGCGCATGGTTCCGGGCAATGGCGTGGTGATTTATCCACGAGATGACGAAGCGGTGCGGGAGGTGCTGGAGCGGGGCTGCTGGTCGCGGCGGGTCGAGGTGGCGGTGGATTCGGGCGCGCCGGGCTGGGGTTTTCGGCTGCTTGCTGGAGACGGTAGCCGGTTCGGGGTGTCGCGCGATGGCGAGGCGGTCGGCGTCGTCGAGTGGACGCTGTTGGGACAACACAATGTCCGCAATGCGCTGGCGGCGATCGCGGCCGCGGAAACGGCGGGCGTTCCGGTCGCCCAGTCGATCGCGGCGTTGGCGGAATTTCGGGGCGTGGCTCGGCGGATGCAATTGCGCGGCGAGAAAAATGGCGTGCGCGTCTATGATGATTTCGCGCACCACCCCACAGCGATCGATGCCACGCTGCGGGGCTTGCGGGCGAAGGTGGGAAACGCACGGATTCTGGTGGCCTTCGAGCCGCGTTCGAACACCATGAAGATGGGCGTTCACCAGCAACGCCTGGGCGCGGCGTTTCAGGAGGCCGATGCTGTCTTTTTTTACATGCCGCCGGATCTGGCGTGGCGCATGGAGGATCTGGAGACGTCGGTCCCGGCGCGGAGGTTCGATTCGGTGAATGACCTGCTCGATGCGCTGATCGCGCGGAGCCGTCCCGGAGACCATATACTCATCATGAGCAATGGCGGTTTCGACAATCTCCCCGCCCGACTGACGGAGGCGCTTTGACATGACAGATCTCTCGAGTTCCGCGATCACGCTGGCGATGACCGGCGCTTCCGGCGCGCAGTACGGCCTGCGTCTGCTGCAACAACTGCTGGAAGCCGGCGCGCGCGTTGACCTGCTGCTGTCCCAGCCCGCCCAGGTTGTCATCGGCCTGGAAACGGATTGGCGGCTGCCTTCGCGTCCGCGCGACATCCAGGCCTTTTTCAGTAAGACTTTCGGCGCGGCGCGCGACCAGTTGCGCGTCCATGGCGAGAAGCAGTGGACCGCGCCCATCGCCAGCGGTTCCGGCGTCAACCGCTCGATGGTGATCTGCCCCTGCACCACCGGCACGCTGGCGGCGGTCGCCACCGGCCAGAGCCGCAGCCTGATGGAGCGCGCCGCCGATGTGACGCTCAAGGAGCGCAAACAGCTTATCGCCGTGGTGCGCGAGACGCCGCTGTCCGAGATTCACCTTGAACACATGCTCAAACTGACGCGCATGGGCGCGGTCATGCTGCCGGCCAATCCCGGCTTTTATCAGCATCCCGAAACGGTCGACGACCTGATCGACTTCGTCGTCGGGCGCGTGCTCGATCATCTCGGCGTCGAGCAGCAACTGACGCCGCGTTGGGACGGCGCGCCGGTGCGGGCTAGCCCCCGCGATTGAAAACGAAAAAGAATACCACCCCGCGTGGCCGCGGGATGGCGAATGGAGTGCAGATGTGGAAAAGGTTCCTCGCGTCAGAATTCCGCGTTGATTTTCAGCCAGACGACGCGCCCCGGTTCATTGACCTTGATGGCTTCCGGGTCGAGCAGGTTGGAGCGGCTGGCGTGACGGGCGTAGTTGCGGTCGAGAGCGTTGTCGACCCCGGCGCGCAGGTTGAAATGGTCGCCAAGATTGTAGTTGGCGTAGAGATCCAGCGCTGACCAGGCGGCGGTTTTGCCCACTTCCTGCTTGCTCAGAGGGTCGATGCGATCCTGCCGGTCGGCGAAACGCAGGCGGGCGCCCAGCCCCCAGCGGTCACGGCTGTAATCGAGCTGCAGCTTGCCCTCGATGGGGGGCGTTTGGGCGATGGGGCGATCGTTGTCGCTGGTGTTGGTGGCGTGAACCTGGGCGAGGTTGCCGCTTAGGTCGAGGGTGTCGCCAAGCGGGACTTTCGCTTCGAGTTCGAAGCCGCGAAGTTCGGCGTCCACATTGCGGTAGATGTCGGCCTTGTCGGAGAGCAGGACGCCGTTCTGGCCGCGCGCGGTGTCGCGCAGGATGTAATCGTTGACGCGGTCGAGCCAGGCCACCGCGCTGAACGTGGCGATTTCACCGTGGCGCAACAGGCCAAGGTCGAGCTGATGATGTTTTTCCGGCGCAATGGCGGGATCGCCGATCCAGCGTTTCTTGCCGACTGAATTCCATTTATTCATGTAGCGCTCGGTGGCGTCGGCGGTGCGCACGCTGCGCGAGAGGCCGGTGAACAGCGTCAGCCGGGGGCTGAGGTCTTTTTCATAGCGCAGCAGCGCGCCCACGTTGGTTTCGTCCTGGTCCTCGGCTTCATGGCCAAAATAGGCGGCGTATGCCGTGTTGGGCGAGACCAGCGCGGGTTTTTCGTCGACCCGGTCGGCGGAGGCGGCGACGTGGTCGATGCGCAGGCCGTATTTGAGGCGATCGCGACCCGCGAGCGTTCGGGTGTTTTCGGCGAACAGCCCGATTTGCTCGATCGTGACGTCGGGCCACATGAAGGACAATGCGACCGGCGAGCCGCTGTCGAGATTGTCCAGCGTGGCGCTGCGTTCGTTGCGTTGCAGATCGATGCCGTATTGCCAGTGGTTCTTGCCGGTCGTCGTGTCCAGCAGCAGGCGACCGCCCGAGGTCTTCGAGTGGGTGGGCGTCTGGCGTTTCATGGGTTGGCCGGCCTTGGGGTGGCCGGTCGGATAGACCGGCGGCGTGCGCAGGCTGAAATTGTTCATCAGGTGGTCGATGTCGCTGACGTACAGTTCCAGCTTGAGCCGATCGACGGGGCCCTTGGTGAAGCGATCCTCGTAGCGCAGCCGATAGAGCTTGCCCTGTTCTTCCGGGCTGTCCATGCCGGCGCCGGGGTAGAGCGCGTCGGAGAAGTTGTCCTTCTCGAAGCTCAGTTCGAACAGCCGGTCGGGAGTCGGCGTCAGCCCCAGCGCCAGGCCGCCTTGTGCGTGGTGGTAGGCGGAGCGAACCTCGCGGCCCTTGCCGTCCTCGTAGTTGCCGGCGTCCTTGACCTCGCCGAACGCGCGCAGGTAGGCCTTTCTCCCCGCGGCCACGATGTCGGCCATGGCGTCGCTGTTGACGCCATTGTCGCTCCCGGCGACGCTGGCGCGGCCGTGAACGCCCTTGTCCTCGGCCAGACTGCGCGTGTCGCGCTCGAACAACACCGTGCCGCCACTGCCGCCACCGCCGTAGATCAGGGATTGCACGCCCTTGAGGACGGTGACTTTCTCGTAGGTCTCCAGCGCGGCCCAGCTGGCCGGAGGATCCATGCGATTGGGGCAACCGCCGTGAACATAGGCGCCATCCAGCAGGATATTGAGGCGCGTCTGCGATTGTCCCCGGATGATCGGCTCGATGCCGCGCCCGCCGAAACGACTGATGGAAACGCCGGGGATCTGGCTGAGAAAATCGCCGCCATCGGCATTGATGGCGCGGCTCCGGTTGATGTTTTCCGGCTCGGCGGCGTTCGGATTGATGGCGACGCTGTCTTCGACAACGATGGTGGAAAGCTCATCGGCAAGGGTGACGCCAACGGCGGCCGACAGGGCGGCGGCCACGGCGCAGCGATGCAAGGTGTTCATGTTTTCGACTCTCGTTCTGGCGGCCAGGCGCGATCGCCTTGGCGCAAGCGCCCGGCTGCCGGTGTGATTCGGGCGTCCGAATCATTCGCGACGAGTGAATCGCGAAGGCCGGACAGTTTGGGAATGATCAGACGAGAGTCGAAAGGGGAGGGGCGCGGATCGGTTGTTTCCGGAGGGCGATTCGAGGGACGCGGGCCAGCGCCGGCATCGTCGGCGCGGAGTGAATCGCGGGCGCGACAGGCAGCCGGGGAATGAACGCATCGGGCGATGCGCTGGCCAGCAACTGGGAGAATTTGACGGCGGCCGACTGGCCGGTGTGATGAACAACCTTCCCGGCGTCGATAACGCCGTCATCGTCCACCTCGGCGCTGACCAGACCCTGCAGGGTGCACAGCACCACCAGCCGGCCATCCCCGGTTTTCACCAGCCGCGTGTGCGACTGGATCGGCATCAGGATCTGCGCGAACAGCGTCAGCGCCACCAGCGCGATGATGGCGCGTTGTCGCGACAGGTTGAATGCGATGCGAGGCTTCAAGAGAGATGGTCCTTCCAGAGTCGGAATCGATTATCTCGCCAATCGCGCCAGGCGGGATTGATCTTGATCAATTGGGATGGGAGGCGATTGTGAGAGGGAAATGCCTGGATATTAATAGTTGCAAAAGTACTCGCACCCTGTGTCTCGATATTCGGTTTTTCCCCCTCACCCTCACCCTAACCCTCTCCCCAAAGGGGAGAGGGGATTATTGGGAGCGCCACCGTGACTGCGAGAATATACGCAACGATTAATATCGGGATATACCTCTTGCGATTGAGAATACCCCGTTCAGGGTGCGTGGATTTTCGTCGAGAGCAAGGCGTAAAAACGCAGGCATAGTGGGGCTACGTCAAGTTTTTGCAACGCAGCTATCGGCGAAAAGATGCGCGCCATGAACGGGGTATTCTCAATCGCAAGAGGTATAAGTCTGAAAAATGACCGGTTTCGCGGCAGGGCAAGAGGCCATATGATCTGCGACTCTCAACGAATGAAAGCGGGTATGTCCATGCGTTTCTTTCTCATCGCCGGTTTGTTGATGGCCATTGTCTTGCCCGGCCAGGCCGCGGAATGGCGGCAACAGCTCTCGAATGGCCAGCCGGTCAGCGTCGATACGCGCACCAATCGCGTCAGGGTCTGGAATTCGGATGGCGAATCCATGCCATTGTGGGATGGCGTCCATCGCTTGAGCGATGGCTCGACGATTACCGTCCGGCGCGGCCTGGTCGTTCCCACCGAGTCGATCATCAGCGCCCGCGACCGGAAACCGCCCAGGCGCCGCAATCCGCCGCGGGACTTCTCCTGCCGCGAGCTGATCGGCAAGGTCTGTGGAGAACAACGGCAGTGCGCTTCGATGGAGCCCTGTCGACTAGCCGGGCAGTTGTCGCGGTTCGAGGCGGAAGAGCGCGCGGCGCTTCAATCCTCGGGACAGGCGTCCGCGATCGGTACGGTTCCCGCGCAATGTCGCCAGGCGCTCGCGGATGAGGCTCAGTTCCCGCCCTGCCAGAAATTGCCGCCCCGTGAATCGCTGACGGCCTGTGGGCGGCTGGAGCGACGGGTTTGCGGCGACGCCGCGCAGTGCGCCGGCGACGAGGCCTGTCAGCTTGCGCGCCAACTGGAGAAGACCGAACTCGACGAGCGCGTGGCGGCCGGCGATATGAAAAAGGATACGCCCGCCAGCGCCGATTGCCGTCGCGCCCTGCGCGATTCAGTGGCATTCCCGGAATGCGGGTTCTGGCGTCGTCTGCTGGGGCGGTGACCCACTACCGCGCGACTCGCGCCCCGACCACGCTGATCTGGAAGGTCTTGAGCTGGGCGGGCGTCAAGCCGGACAGGCCGAGATCCACCTGATCCTTGTGTCCCGCCGCGAGCGTGCCGTTGATGGAGCGCTGGATGCGGCGCATGTGGCCGGAGGCGTCGGCCACCTGGATGTCGAGGACGATGCCGGTGACGGCGCGCGGCGTCGGATTGCTGATTTCGGCGATGATGCCGCCGGAGAGGTTCTTGGCCGCCCGCACGCCGAGGTATTTGCCGGGGTTGGCCGACAGGTCGAGATCGACCAGCGAGCCGAGCGCGGCCTTGCCGGCGCTGCCCTTGTCCTGCGAGGCCTTGGCGAAGTATTCCTTGGCCTTGCCGATATCGCCTTCGGCGCGCGCCAGGATGCCCAGCCCGTTGTAGGCGTCGGCTGTCGGCAGCAGCGACAGGCTTTTCTCCAGATCCGCCTTGGCCTGGGCGTTTTGATGCAGTTCCTCGTTGACCAGTCCGCGCTGCACGTAGTAGTAGAAGAAGCTGTCGTTGTGGCGGATCGCCCGGTCGTACTGGATTTTCGCGGCCCGGGGGTGATTCTGTTTCAGTTCGATATCCCCCAGCAGGGCGTAGAAATGCCCCTCGCGCGGTTCGATGCCGACAGCCTGGTTGGCGAGCGCGCGGGCGGTGGAAATGTCGCCATCCGCCAGCGCCTTGCGCGCCTTGTCGTAGGCGTCATAGGCGGGCTTGGCGCGCATCAGCCGGGCGATATGCGACTGGTAGCGGGTCTCGCCGACTTCGCCCCCTTTCGGCAGGCCGGCGGCGGTCTTGATGTTGTTCTGAACCCGCTCCGCGGAGGGCGGATGGCTGGCGAACAGTCCGCTGAGCCAGTCCTGGGAGTGTTTTTCGAAGAGCTTGACGAAGGTCTTTTGCAGCTCCACCGCGCCCTGCGGGTCGTAGCCGGCCTTCGACATGTACTTCATGCCGTGGAAGTCCGCCTCGCGTTCCGCGTCCCGACCGTATTTCTGGGTGATGAGCTGACCGCCGATGCTGGCGCCGAGCTGCGCGAGCTGGGCGTAATCCTTGCCCTGACTGGCGATCACCGCCCCAAGCATGGCGCCCTGGACGAGCAGTCCGCGCGACATGGCGCGCGCGCCGTGACGGGCCGCGGCGTGGGTGATCTCATGCCCCAGCACGGCCGCCAGTTCGTTTTCGGAGCGCAACGCCGTCAGCAACCCGCGATTGACCACGATCTTGCCGCCGGGCAAGGCCCAGGCGTTGGGAACGGAGCTGTTGATGATGTTGAACTCGTAAGGCAGCTTGCGATCGCTGACCCGCGCCAGCCGTTCGCCGACCTCGCGCACATAGGCGGTCAGGCGCGGGTCGATCACCAGATCGCCGCCCTGCGCCTGGCGCATCGGCGCGTACTGCTGCTTGCCGATGGCGAGTTCCTGTTCCTCGGAAACGATGCTGAATTCTTTCTTGCCGGTCACCGGGTTGGTGGCGCAGCCGCTGAGCGTCAGGAGCGTCGTCAGCGCCAGAAGTATGAGCTTTTTCATGGGTCTGAGTCTTGTTTTCATGCACTTCCCCGGAATAATAGCAGGTTCCTCCGCTGGTGACGTTCGATTGGAGCGTAGAGTCAGGGCTAGCACCCATGCTGTCCAGTTCAAGACCCCACACCGTCTCAAAGTGGCGGGAATTGGATTTGGCGTTTCGCCGTGGATTCCGGGTCTTCGCTCCGCTCAACCCGGAATGACGGGAGGAGTATGCCCACGCCGTCATTCCCGCGAACGCGGGAATCCATGGTTTCGACCTGGATCTCAGACCGAATAATTAAACGGTGTTGGGGCAGGGTACCCCTTCAAGGTAATGACAGGATGGAGGAGCGCCGTGATTCCTGCCAGTGGAGGGCGTCGGGTATTTCGTTGGAGCCCCTTTGGTGGCGGGTTCCGCATCCCAATTTCTCAGAGATTCGAAGCTCATGGCGCTTCCGGTCAAGGCCCGGTTTGGGTCCGGTCGCCCCGTCATGCTGGTTTGCGGCATCCGGGGACGCTAAACTCGCGTTTGTCCCAGAAGACTATGACCGACCATGGAAGACAAGACGCCCGGAAATTTCATTCGCCAGATCATCGAGGCCGATCTGGCCAGTGGCAAGCATCAGCGGATCGTGACGCGTTTCCCGCCGGAACCCAACGGTTTTCTGCATATCGGCCACGCCAAGTCGATTGTGCTGAACTTCGGCATCGCGGAGGATTATCACGGTCGTTGCAACCTGCGTTTCGATGACACCAATCCGCAAAAGGAGCGGGAAGAGTATGTGGAGGCGATCAAGGAGGATGTGCGCTGGCTCGGCTATCAGTGGGACGAGTTGCGTTTTGCCTCGGACTATTTCGATCAGCTCTATGGATTCGCGGTCGAGCTGATCGAGAAGGGGCTGGCCTACGTCTGCGAGCTGACGCCGGAGAAGATGCGGGAGTATCGCGGCACGCTCACCGAGCCGGGGCGCGAGAGCCCCTGGCGCGACCGTCCGGTTGAGGAAAATCTCGATCTGTTTCAGCGCATGCGCGACGGCGAGTTCGAGGACGGTTCGCGGGTGTTGCGCGCGAAGATCGACATGGCCTCGCCGAACATGAACATGCGCGATCCGGTGCTGTACCGGATACGCAGCGGCCTGGTGCACCACCAGACCGGCGACAGTTGGTGTCTGTACCCGATGTACGATTTCACCCACCCGATTTCCGACGCGCTGGAAGGCGTCACCCACTCGCTGTGCACGCTGGAGTTCGAGGATCATCGCCCGCTCTACGACTGGGTGCTGGACAATATCACCATTCCCTGCCATCCGCGCCAGATCGAATTCGCCCGCCTCAACCTGCAATACACGGTGATGAGCAAGCGCAAGCTGACCCAGCTGGTGGATGAAAACCTCGTGGAAGGCTGGGACGACCCCCGCATGCCGACCATCGCCGGCTTGCGGCGGCGCGGCTACACGCCCGCCTCGATACGCGAATTTGCTCGACGCATCGGCGTCAGCAAGGCCGACAACAGCGTCGAAATGGGCATGCTCGAAGCTTGTATCCGTGAAGACCTGGACGCCCGCGCGCCACGCCGCATGGCCGTGCTCAGACCGCTCAAGGTCACCATCGCCAACTACCCCGAAGACAAGGAGGAACAGCTGACGGCTCCCAACCACCCCAAGGACGACAGCATGGGAACCCGACCGTTGCCCTTCTGCCGCGAGGTCTGGATCGACCGGAACGATTTCATGGAAGTCGCGCCCAACAAAAAGTTCAAGCGCCTGGTCAGCGGCGGCGAAGTGCGGCTGCGCAACAGCTATGTCATCCGCTGCGACGAAGTCGTCAAGGACGCGCAGGGCGAAATCACCGAACTGATTTGCAGCTACGACCCGGACACCCTCGGCAAGAACCCCGAAGGCCGCAAGGTCAAGGGCGTCATCCACTGGGTCTCCGCCCGTCACGGCGCGCCCGCCACGCTGCGGCTCTACGACCGGCTGTTCAACCATCCCACGCCTGAAAGCGACAAATCCGTCGAAGACTGGAAGGAACATCTCAACCCCGACTCGCTGCAAGTCATCGCCGACGCCGTCATCGAACCCTCGCTGACCGAAGCGGACGTTCGCCAGGGATTCCAGTTCGAGCGGGAAGGGTACTTCTGCCGCGACGCCGACGAAGAGGGGCGGCCCGTCTTCAATCGGGTTGTGACTCTCCGCGACTCCTGGGCCAAGATCGAGGCCAGGGGGTGACCTCCACTCGCCGAAAGCGCATGCTGAAACCTCCTTGTCTTTAACCCGCATTTCTCACAGGATCGCGGAATTCTCGCGCCGGGATTTGATTTCACAGTGGATTTTTCTGACTGAGCGGAATACTGGTTGTCTTTCCGAAGGAAGAAAATCCGCTGTGGAATCAAAGAACGGGCGGGAATTCGCGCATCCTGAATGGGGTATTCTTGAGCGCGAAAAGTGTATAAAACCCTTGTGTCGCTCTAGGCTTTCTCACCATGACGAATTCAGATCCCAATCTCTACACCAGCGCCGAAATCCGGGCGTTGGAAAAGGCGCTGATCGAGGATCGGGGCGTCCCCGGTTATGAGTTGATGGGGCGCGCGGGTCAGGCGCTGTTCGAGTTTTGTCGTCGCGAATTGCCAAAGGGGGGAAGGGTATTGACGCTGTGTGGGCCGGGCAACAATGGCGGCGATGGCTACGTCGCGGCGCGATTGTTGCGGCAAGCGGGTTATGCGGTGGAGCTGATTAGCCTGGCGGATCCCGAAAAGTTGCGCAACGAGGCGGCGCGGGCCTTCGAGGACTGGCGGACGATTGGCGGGAGGACGGCGCCATTCGAGGGTTCGTTGCCGGATGGCGCGGATGTGGTGATCGACGCCTTGCTGGGGATCGGGCTGGAGCGACCGTTGGCGGGCGATTATCTGGCGGCGGTGCGGGCCATGAATGATCTGCCTGCCCCCGTGCTGGCGGTGGATATCCCCAGCGGGCTGACCAGCGAAAGCGGGCAACCCCTGGACGAGGCCGTTCGGGCGACGGCGACGCTGACGTTTATCGGCCTGAAACTGGGCCTGTTTTCCGGTCGGGGGCCGGATTATTGCGGCGTTGTCCATTGCGCCGACCTCGGCGCGTCGGATGCTGGCTTGTCTGGGAGGAGGGCGAGCGTCCAATTGTTCGATGACGGCTTGTTGTCCGGGTTGTTGCCGCGGCGAGCGCGCGATGCGCACAAGGGC
>DRPO01000575.1 GCA_011330835.1 Gammaproteobacteria bacterium
ATATACCTCTCGCGACCAAGAATACCCCGTTCAGGCCACGCATCTTTTCGTCGATAGCTGCGTTGTAAAAACTTGACGTAGCGCCACTATGCCTGCGTTTTTACGCCTTGCTCTCGACAAAAACCTACGCACCCTGAACGGGGTATTCTTGATCGCAAGAGGTATAAATACCGGACGCTTCAGACCATAATATTCCCATGAATCCTCCTCCACCTTATCGCATTGGGCACGGTTTCGACGTTCACGCCTTTTGTCCGGGCGATCATCTGGTATTGGGCGGCGTCAGGATTCCGTTCGACAAGGCGTTCAAGGCGCATTCCGATGGCGATGTGCTGATTCACGCCTTGTGCGACGCCATTCTGGGCGCCGCCGCGCTGGGCGATATCGGGCGGCATTTTCCCGACACCGATCCACGTTTCAGCGGCATCGACAGCCGGATGCTGTTGCGCCAGGTCGTGGAGAAGGTGAGGGAGAAGGGGTTGGCCGTTGGGAACGTCGATGCAACCATCGTCGCCCAGGCGCCAAAGCTGATGCCTTACCTGCCGGCAATGCGCGCCAATCTGGCGGTCGATCTCGCCGTCGATGAGGATCGGGTCAATCTCAAGGCGACGACAACGGAGAAACTCGGTTACCCCGGGCGGGGCGAGGGCGTCGCGGCGCACGCGGTGGTGCTGCTGTTCGAGAGTTAACCCTCTAAGTAGTAATGCGCCATGATGCCGGCAAAGATCGCCATGCCGACGTAATTATTGTTGAGAAAGGCGCGAAGACAGTCTCCGCGATCCCGCTGACGGATCAGGAATTGCTGGTAGAGGCCGAGCACGGTAGCCGCGCCCAATCCCAGATAGTAGGGCCAGGTCATGGACTCCAGCCGACCGACGAGGATCAGCGTGAGCAGAACCATGCCTTGAAGCGCGCCGATAATGGCCCGGTCGGCGTCGCCGAACAGGATGGCGGTGGATTTGACGCCAATCTTCAGATCGTCGTCCCGATCCACCATGGCGTACATGGTGTCGAAGGCGACCGTCCAGCAGATGAAGGCGAGGAAGATCAGCCAGCCGCTGCGATCGGGCAGGTCGCCGGTGACGGCGGTAAACGCCATCGGCACCGCCCAGGCGAAGGCAATGCCAAGATGAACCTGGGGCAGATGGTGAAAACGCTTCATGAAGGGATAGGTCGCCGCGAGCAATATCGCCCCGATCGACATCATCTGCGTCAGGTGATTCAGCGACAGCACCAGCGCGAAGGCGATCAACGCCAGGACGGTAAACACAATCAAGGCTTCACGGGGGCTGATAATGCCCGTGGCCAACGGTCGCCGGCGGGTGCGCTCCACCAGAGGGTCGATTTCACGATCCGCATAATCGTTGATGGCGCATCCCGCCGACCGCATGACCGTTACTCCGGCAATGAACACCATCAGAATATGACGGTCCGGCGTACCGTCGGAAGCGATCCACAGCGCCCACAGCGTTGGCCAGAGCAGCAGCAGAATGCCGATGGGCTTGTCGAGCCGGATCAGCCGGGCATAGGCTTCAATCTTGTCGAGGAAGCCGGGGCTGTGGGGCAGTGTGTGCATGTCGGGTTGTCATTCGTCGGGTGAACTGCTAAGTGTACCAGTATGATTAGAGATTTCGAGCAGTGGTCGCCACGGGTCGACGAGGCCCTCTATATCGATCCCCAGGCAACGGTGATCGGTCGGGTCGAGCTTGGCAAGGAGGTTTCGATCTGGCCTCAGGCGGTGTTGCGCGGCGATGTCAATCACATCAGCGTGGGCGCGCGCACCAATATTCAGGATGGTTCGGTGCTGCATGTCACTCATGCCAGTGAATACGCGCCGGGGCGATCCCTGTCCGTGGGCGAAAATGTCACCGTGGGGCACAGTGTGACGCTGCACGGCTGCGAGGTTCGGGACGAGTGCCTGATCGGCATGGGCAGCACTGTTCTGGATGGCGCGGTGATCGAGTCGGAGGTCATGCTTGGCGCGGGCTCGCTGGTGACGCAGAATTCAGTATTGACCAGCGGCTACCTCTGGCTGGGCGCGCCGGCGAGGCGGCTGCGGCAGCTGACCGACAAGGAGCGGGAGTTTCTGCGTTACTCCGCGCAACACTATGTCGATCTGGCGCGTCAGTACGCAGGGAGAACGCTCAAGCCCTGAGAAAACGTTTGACGAATTCTTCCCGGGGGATCAGAACCGCGCCCAGTCGCTCCAGGTGTGGATTGGGCAACTGGCAGTCGATGACGCGAATTTGCCGGGCTTCCAGCCATTGCGCCAGGTAAACCAGCGCAACCTTGGACATGTCCCGCTCGCGGCTGAACATGGATTCTCCCGAAAAGACCTTGTCCAGCAGGATGCCGTAGAGCCCGCCGACCAGCTCGCCATCGGCGTTCCAGACCTCGACCGACTGGGCCTTGCCCTGTTCGTGCAAACGGATATAGGCATCCTTCATTTGCGAGGTGATCCAGGTGCCGGATGACCCCTTGCGCGGCTCGGCGCAGGCCTCGATGACGCGCGGGAAGGCCTGGTTGAAGCTCACGGTGTAGGGTTTGTTGCGCAGCGTCTTTTTCAGGCTGCGGCTGATGTGAAGTTCGCGGGTGTAGATGATGCAGCGAGGATCGGGAGACCACCAGAGCACCGGCTGACCTTCCTCGAACCACGGAAAGATCCCGCTGCGGTAGGCCTTCATCAAGCGCTCGGGCGTCAGTGCGCCGCCGGCCGCCAGCAGGCCTTCCGGGTCTTTCAGCGCCTGACTGACCGGGGGGAAATCGGTGCTGGCGTCCTGCTCGTCGATCCAGAAAATAGACTCCATGTCTGGAGAGTATACCTCTTGCGACCAAGAATACCCCTGGGAGCGCCGCGCACTCTTCCCCTGGGAGCGCCGGCGCTCCCAGGAGGGTAGTTTTGGCCACGGCTTTGTTTCAGGCCAGGGCGTCCAGATACTTCTCGGCGTCCAGCGCGGCCATGCAACCGGTCCCGGCCGACGTTACGGCCTGCCGGTAGACGTGATCCATGACATCCCCAGCGGCGAAGACGCCGGGTACGCTGGTGGCGGTGGCGTTGCCATTGGTTCCGCTTTGCACCTTGATGTAGCCGTTTTCCATGTCGAGCTGACCCTTGACGATATCGGTGTTCGGCTTGTGGCCGATGGCGATGAAAATCCCCTGCAACTCGATGTCGGTGGTTTCGTCGGTCTTGACGTTCTTGATGCGCATGCCGGTGACGCCGGTGTCATCGCCCAGCACCTCGTCGAGCACGGAGTCCCACATCACCGTGACATTGCCGTTTTCCGCCTTGGCGAGCAGTTCCTTTTGCAGGATCTTTTCCGCCCGCAACTCGTCGCGCCGGTGGACGAGTACGACTTCGGAGGCGATATTGGATAGATACAGCGCCTCTTCGACGGCTGTGTTGCCGCCGCCGATGACGGCGACCTTCTGGCCGCGATAGAAGAACCCGTCGCAGGTGGCGCAGGCGGACACGCCCTTGCCCTTGTAGGCCTCCTCGGAAGGCAGGCCGAGGTATTGCGCGGAAGCGCCGGTGGCGATGATCAGGGCGTCGCAGCTGTATTCGCCGGAATCGCCGGTCAGCCGGAAAGGTTTTTCGCTCAACTTGACCGTGTGGATATGGTCAAAAATAATTTCCGTATCGAAACGTTCGGCGTGTTTTTGCATGCGCTCCATCAGCGCCGGCCCCTGGACGCCTTCATTGTCGCCCGGCCAGTTGTCCACGTCCGTGGTGGTCATCAACTGGCCGCCTTGCTCCATGCCTGTAATGATGACAGGCTCCAGGTTGGCGCGCGCGCCATAGATTGCCGCGGTATAGCCCGCCGGGCCGGATCCAAGAATCAACAGCTTGCAATGTTTGACGTCGCTCATCCAAAGTGCTCCGAAAAGGGTAAGAAATAGAGGGTCGCGCGATACTAACAAAACCAATTCTATGAATATAGGCATACCGAAAGAAATCAAGCCGCTGGAAGGCCGGGTCGCGCTGACGCCGGAGGCCTGCGCGGAACTGGCGGCGTTGGGGCATGCGGTGCTGGTGGAGACCGGGGCCGGCGAGGCGGCGGGCTACGAGGACGCCCATTACGCCGAGCGGGGCGCATCCATCGTGGCGGACGCCGAAACGCTGTATCGACAGGCCGAGATGATCGTCAAGGTCAAGGAGCCGGTCGGGCCCGAGCTGAAGTGGCTGCGGCCCGATCACAAGTTGTTCAGCTTCCTGCATCTGGCGGCCAACCGCGAACTGGCCCGCCTGCTGATGAAACGGGGTTTGTCCGCCTGGGCCTATGAAACCTTGCGGATCGATGGCCATACCCCGGTGCTGGAGCCGATGAGCGAAGCCGCCGGACGAATCGCCGTCCAGGTCGGAACGAACCTGTTGCATCGCGATCGCGGGGGTAAAGGCGTTTTGCTGGGCGGCGTTGCGGGCAGTGAAAAGGGGCGGGTGTTGGTGATCGGCGCCGGGGCTGTCGGCCTGGCCGCCGCGCGGGTGGCCGCCGCCATGGGCGCGCGAGTGACTGTTCTGGATATCGACGCATCGCGCATCGAGCGCCTGGCGGGCGAGCTTCCGGCGATCCGGTTCGACCTGTCCTCGGCGGAGGCGATCGATGAGCGAATGCCGGAGGTCGATCTGTTGGTTGGCGCCGTGATGGTCGCCGGCAGGCGCGCGCCCGTGGTCGTCACCCGGGAACAGGTCGCGCGGATGGCCCCGGGCAGCGTGATCGTCGATGTGGCGATCGATCAGGGCGGCTGCGTTGAAACCTCGGTGGCGACGACCTGGGAGGAGCCTGTCTATCGTCGCGAGGGCGTGTTGCATTTCTCGGTCACGAACATGCCGGGCGCGGTTCCGCGCACCGCGAGTCAGGCGCTGTCGGCGCGCTTGGCGCCGTTTCTGAAAGAATACCTGGAGAACGGCGGCGAGCTGCATGGCGCGCTGAATGTCAGGGCTGGCGAGATCGTCAATCCGGCGGTCGCGGCGGAGTTTGGGTGAGCCGAAAGATCAATCGTGGCAGACGAGTATGGCGGTGATATTGTCGGAGCCGCCATTGGCCAGCGCCAGGTCGATCAGGTGATCGACCCGTTCCTGGGGGTTGCCGGGGGAAGCCAGAATCGTCTTGATGTCTTCGTCTTCCACTTCGTTGGTCAGGCCGTCGGTGCAGAGCAGGATCTGGTGGCCCGTCCTGAAATCGCCGCTGACGATGTCGGCGACCACGTCGTTGGCCTTGTCGATGCCGATGGTGCGGGTCAGCAGGTTGGAGTAGGGGTATTGCTTGGCGTCTTCCTCCGCCAGCAGGCCGCCGTCGACCAGATCCTGAACCATGGAATGATCCTTGGTCAGGCGCATCAGGAACTTCCCGTCCCAGAGGTAGGCGCGGCTGTCGCCGATCCAGACGACTTCGTAACGTTCGTCGCGGATTTGCAGAACGACGGCGGTGGTGCCCATGTCCGGGTGCCCCAGTCCGTTCCGGGCGGCGTTGATGACGGCGTTGTGCGCGCTCGATGTGGCGCTGCGGATGTCCATGCCGGATTCGCAGGCCTCGACGATATGCTCCACGGCCACCTGGCTGGCGATGTCGCCCGCCGCATGCCCGCCCATGCCATCGGCGACCAGCCAGAGGCCGATTTCGGCGTTGTAGCCGTAGCAATCCTCGTTCATCTTCCGCACATAACCCGTGTGCGTGGCGTGTCCGAAGCTCAGCACTTTCATGGCCGCCGTCCGGATGTTTTGGCCCGCGCCGGAGGCAGGGCGCGAATGGCGCTTCCGGACGTGCTGGCTGATGAATCAGATGTCATGGCGGGAGTGTGGCTGGCTCTGGCGTCTGCCTCTCTTGAACAAGCGCCAAGTTTACGCGAGCCCTTTTCAATTTCCCACCGGAGACGCCCAGGCTTTGGCGCAGCTTTGATTTCAGTAAAGATAATTGAACATTTTGCGTCTGTACTGTTCTACAAGAGGATCATCTCCGAGCATATCGAAGATTTTCAGCAGCGTTTTGCGCCCGATGTCGTCCTCGAAGCCGCGATCTTTTTGCATGATGGTCAGCAGGTGGTTCATCGCGGCCTCGTATTCCCCCTCCGCGACCAGCTTGTTGGCCAGTTGCAAACGGGCCTTCAGGTCGCCCGCCTCGGCCTGTTGTTCCAGCGTCTCGCGATCCGGCAGACCGGACGCCTGCTGGCTGAACTCCAGTTGCGCGAGCAGCGCGGCGGCGTCGGCGGAATCGCGCTCATCGACCGGCAGGGCCTTGAGCAGAGCCTCGGCTTCTCCGGCGTCTCCCTTGTCGATCAACAACCTGGCCAGTGGGACCGCCAGCCTTGCCCGTCCCGGATCCATGTCGTTGGCTTTGCGCAGCAGCGTCAGCGCCGAATCCTGGTCCCCCGCGGCCAGGACTGCCATGGCCTGATCGAGCAGTTTGTCGGATTCGCGCTCGATGTGGCGATCGAGAAACTCGCGCACCTGCCCCTCCGGCAACGCCCCCATGAATTCATCCACCGGCTGCCCCTGCTTGAACAGCTTGACCGTCGGCAGGCTCCGCACGCCATACTGTTGCGCCAGCGCCTGGTTCTCGTCCGAGTTGACCTTGGCCAGGATGAACTGGCCCTTGTACTCCTCCGCGAGCTTGCCCAATACCGGCATCAACATCCGGCAGGGCTGGCACCAGTCGGCCCAGAAGTCCACCAGAACCGGCGTCTGTTGGGAGCCTTGCAGGACGACTTGGGAGAAGTTGTCCGCTGTGACTTCGAAGATGTAGGGTGAATCCGCCATGATGGTTATCCGTTGAGTGAAGGTCGGTTTATGAGGTCGGGGCGGGGAATTGTAAATTCAAGATGGCTTCAGGGATAGAGGGGCGCCGCTCTGCGCGATATTCGTGAAGCCGCAAGAAATGGGCTTGAAGAAGCTGGATCCCGGCGTTCGCCGGGATGACGGGGAGGAGTCGCGGAATGACGGGGAGGAGTTGCCGGGGGGGCGGTGTTGATAAAGAGCTGTCATCCCGGCGAACGCCGGGATCCAGAAACGAACCACCCGCCTCCGACCAAAGAATTTCCCGAATGCGATACAATGCCGGCTTGTCCAGTTATTGCGAATTCTCATGGCTTCGAACTACAGCGCGGCGGATATCGAGGTGCTCAGCGGCCTGGAGCCGGTCCGCAAGCGACCGGGGATGTATACCGATACGACGCGTCCCAACCATTTGGCCCAGGAGGTTATCGACAACAGCGTCGATGAGGCGTTGTCGGGCCACGCCAGCCGGATCGAGGTGGTGCTGCACAAGGATGGTTCGCTGTCGGTGGCGGACGATGGCCGGGGCATGCCGACGGATATTCATCCGGAAAAGGGACGGCCCGGGGTGGAGGTGATCCTCACGACGTTGCACGCGGGCGGCAAGTTCTCGGACAAGAATTACCAGTTCTCGGGCGGTTTGCACGGGGTGGGCGTTTCCGTCGTCAACGCGTTGTCGCGTCAGCTCGAGGTCTGGGTCAAGCGCGATGGCAAGGAGTACAACATCAGTTTCCGCGGCGGCGAGCTGGCCTCGGAGCTGGAGGAGATCGGTTCGGTCGGCAAGCGCAACACCGGCACCCGCCTGCGCTTCTGGCCCGATCCGGGGTATTTCGATTCCGGCAAGTTTTCGGTGCGTCGCCTCAAGCATGTTCTGCGCGCCAAGGCGGTGCTTTGTCCGGGGCTGAAGGTGAGCTTCGAGGACGAGACCACCGGGGAGTCGCTGAGCTGGGAATACGCCGATGGCTTGCTGGATTACCTGCTGGAGGCCATTGGCGATGCGAAACGCTTGCCGGAGACGCCGTTCACCGGTTCGATGTCGGGCGAGACCGAGGCGGTGGACTGGGCGCTGGCCTGGCTGCCGGAATCGCGGGAGGGCGTGGCCGAGAGCTATGTGAACCTGATTCCGACCGCACTGGGCGGCACGCATGTCAACGGTTTGCGCAGCGGTCTGACGGAGGCGATGCGCGAATTCTGCGATTTGCGCAATCTGTTGCCGCGCGGCGTCAAGCTGGCGCCGGACGATGTCTGGGACAAGGTCAGTTTTATCCTGTCGCTGAAAATGCAGGATCCGCAGTTTTCCGGGCAGACCAAGGAGCGGTTGTCGTCGCGAACGGCGGCGGCATTTGTCTCGGGCGTGGTCAAGGACGCCTTTTTGCTGTGGCTCAACCAGCATGTCAGCGCTGGCGAGGAGATCGCCCAGTTGGCCATCGCCAACGCCCAGCAGCGCCAGCGCGCCGGCAAGAAGGTGGTGCGCAAGCGCGTCACCCAGGGGCCGGCCCTGCCTGGCAAGCTGGCCGACTGCGCCTTACAGGATCTTTCCCGCACCGAGCTGTTTCTGGTCGAGGGCGATTCGGCGGGCGGTTCCGCCAAGCAGGCGCGCGATCGGGAATTCCAGGCGATCATGCCGCTGCGGGGCAAGATCCTCAATACCTGGGAGGTGCACGCCGACCAGGTGCTGGCCTCGCAGGAGGTGCACGACATTTCCGTGGCGATCGGCGTGGAGCCGGATTCGGAGAATATTTCCGGCCTGCGCTACGGCAAGATCTGCATTCTGGCGGACGCCGATTCCGATGGCGCCCACATCGCCACGCTGATTTGCGCGCTGTTTCTCAGGCACTTCCGGCCGCTGGTGGAGAGCGGACGCATCTATGTCGCCATGCCGCCGCTGTACCGCATCGACGTGGGCAAGGAGAAGTTCTACGCGCTGGACGACGCGGAGCAGGAAGGCATCCTCAACCGCATCCAGGCGGAGAAGAAAAAGGGCAAGGTCACGGTGACGCGCTTCAAGGGCCTCGGCGAGATGAACCCGCTGCAACTGCGCGAAACCACGATGGCCCCCGACACCCGCCGGCTGGTTCAGTTGACGCTGGACGACGCCGACTCGACGCTCACCGTCATGGACATGATGCTGGCGAAAAAGCGCGCCGCCGACCGCAAGCGCTGGCTGGAGGAAAAGGGCGATCTGGCCGAGGTCGCCCCCAAGGCAGGGGTCGCCTGAGCCATGTCGCCACTGTTCACGCAAACCATCATCGCTGTCATCTGGGACTTCGACAAGACCCTGATTCCCGGCTACATGCAGCGCCCGCTGTTCGAGCATTTCCAGGTGGACGAGGGCGCCTTCTGGAAAGAAGTCAACGCCTTGCCCGAGCAATACCGCCATCGCGGCTGCGAGCAGATCTCCACCGAGATTCTCTATCTCAACCACATCCTGCAATACGTCCGGCGCGGTCGGTTTACCGGCTTGACCAATGACCTGCTGCGGGATCTGGGCTTGCGCCTCGACTTCTACCCCGGCCTGCCCGACTTCTTCGCCGCGCTGAAACAGCAGCTCGACAACGAACTGTTCCAGCATCACGAAATCACCCTGGAGCACTACGTCGTCAGCACCGGCCTGGCGCAGATGATCAAGGGCAGCGCCATCGCCCGCTACCTCGACGGCATCTGGGGCTGCGAGTTCATCGAGGATCTGGAATCGGACAACCCCGAACTCACCCAACTGGGCTACGTCATCGACAACACCACCAAGACCCGCGCCATCTTCGAAATCAACAAGGGCGCCAACAAGCCCCCCGAGATCAGCGTCAACGCCCGCATCGCCCACGAAGACCGCCGCATCCCGATCCAGAACATGATCTACATCGCCGACGGCCCCTCCGACGTGCCCGTCTTCTCCGTCGTGCAGGGCGGCGGCGGCAAGACCTATGGCGTCTACCAGACCGGCTCCACCCGCGAATTCGAACAGGTCAACAGGCTTCAGGAACAGGGCCGGATCCAGTCTTTCGGCCCCGCCGACTATTCACAAGGCTCGCAAACCTGGATGTG
The DNA here is from genome assembly GCA_011330835.1 of Gammaproteobacteria bacterium. GTDB lineage: Bacteria > Pseudomonadota > Gammaproteobacteria > UWMA-0217 > UWMA-0217 > HyVt-560. Next base: position 9,812 of record DRPO01000575.1, read on the forward strand.
GCTCACCAACGCCGTCAAGAGCATCGCCGAACGAATCGTCAGGGATCGCGAGCGCGCCCTCGGCGAGAAGATCGGCGAAGCGCCCAGGCACTTGAACTGAGTGACGCCTATATCCCACCGGCGGATTTGAGTTTGAGATACTGGTTGACCAGTTGCACCGAAAGTTCGTCGGGGGCGACGTCCAGGGCCAGCGCGCCGGTCTGGCGGACGCGTTCGAAAGCGATGCGGCGGTGGTGCAGGTATTCCCGCGCGGCGGTCAGCCGCAGCGCGTCTTCGAAACCGTGGACGGGCGTTTGGGCGGCTTGTTGGAGCGCCTGTTCGCGCAGACTGGCGACGATGACGCGGTGGCGCTTGCCGAGCAGCGCGAGAGCCTGTTGCAGATCTTCGCTGTCTTCGTCGCGCAGGTTGGTGATGAGAATGATGAGGGCGCGGCGCTTTTGCTGGATCAGGATTTCGGCGGCGGCGCGGCTGTAGTCGGGCAGGTCGTTGCCGGGTTGCAGATCGTAGACCCGCTCGATGAGCGCGCGCAGCGCGAGCTTGCCGCGTCGGGGATGGAGCCAGCGCGATTCGTCGGACCCGAAGGTGGCGACGCCGACGGCGTCTTCCTGCCGCAGGGCGACCCAGGCCAGCAGCAGCGCGGCGTTGAGCGAATGGTCGAAATGGGACAGTTCGTCATCCCGGGCGCGCATGCGCGGGCCGCAATCGATCAGCAGCATGATCTCCTGGTTGTGCTCCTCCACGTATTCCCGGGTAATGAGTTTGTGGTGGCGGGCCGTGGCCTTCCAGTCCACCGTGGGCAGGGCGTCGCCGTGGCGGAATTCGCGGAGCTGGTGGAATTCGGAGCCGAGGCCCCGACGGGGAAAATGGTTGACGCCCATCTGCGCGAGCCGGTTTTCCATGGCCAGCAGTTCATAGCGGCTCACCGTGGTGAAATCGGGATAGACCCGACAGTCGGTGAGGCAGGGCAGGCGCCGGTCGATGCGCCACAGGCCGAGGCGCGAGGGGTATCGTAGCTGCGTGGTGAGAAACCGGCAGTCGCCGCGCCGCCGAGGCCGGATCCGGTAATGGAGCGCGACCGTTTCTCCCGGCGGCAGGGTCAGCTTCGCGGGCAACGCGTCGAATGACAGCGTCTCGGGGGGATGGTCGAAAATTTCCGCATCCAGCGGGCGCTTGCCGAGCTGCCGCAGCGACAGGCGCACCTCGCGCCATGCGCCGAGCGACAATGGGGAGTCGAGCTGGCGCTCAACCTCGATCGGCGGTCGGCGC
>DRPO01000576.1 GCA_011330835.1 Gammaproteobacteria bacterium
AGTGATAAACCAGTAGATGACAGGAAGCGCCTCCATCTTCCTGGGCTGCCTTGCCCCAGTAGCGCCAGTAGCTTGCCGTCATCAGTCACCCCCAAAAAGCATATCGAAACCAATCATTGCGAGAATGAATCGAAGCACGCCAATCTCCAGGATCAGTTTGGTCAGGAAGTAGAGTGGCGCGAAGCTGAACAGGCCGATGGTAAAGCTGTGGAAGAACCAGCCAACGCCGGAGTGGGGTATTCTTGAGCGCGAGAAGTATATTTCATTCAGGCTCGCCAAAACGGTTCTCGATCAATGCTTCCATCGCGGCCAGGGCTTCTTCGGCGTCGTCTCCGTGCGCCTTGAGGGTCAGTTCGCTGCCTTTGGCGGCGGCCAGCATCATGACGCCCATGATGCTTTTTCCATTCACGACGCGGCCTTTTTTCTCCACCTCGATTTCGCATTGGTAACGCGACGCCATGGCGACGAATTTGGCGGCCGCCCGGGCGTGAAGTCCGAGTTTGTTGACAATGGCGATTTTGCGTTCCGGCATGATCGATCCCGCTCAGTCTTCTTGCTGGCACAATACGATGCCGTCCCGCCCGCCCGACAGCGCCTTTTCGACCAACTCGGGCAATGGAAGATGGGAATAATTCATGACCCGAATCAGCATCGGCATATTGACGCCGGAGACCGCCGAGACGCCTTGTCGAGACAACAGCCTGAATGCGATGTTGCAGGGGGTGGAGCCGTAGAGATCGGTCAGCACCAGTACGCCGTCGCCTTCATCGAGACGTTGACACATCACGGCCGCCATTGCGTCCATTTCCTCCACCATGCAGGCGGCGTCGATCGGCAGGGTTTCGATCTGCAACGGACAGAATCCCAGCGTCTGGATGGCGATGCGCAACATCTGTTCGCCCAGCCCCTCATGCGTTACCAGAAGAACGCCGACGGTCATTACAGGTCCCGGTGCCGGATTTTGACCGCGTCGCCGAAGTGTTCGGCGAGCTTGTCGCCCAGTTTCTGGGCCATGTAGACGGAGCGGTGCCGGCCGCCGGTGCAACCCACCGATACCGTGACATAGCTGCGATTGCTCTGCTGCAGGCTGGGCATCCAGCTGATCAGAAAATCGCTGAGCGTCTCGTACATCTCTTCTACCTGCGGATATTGGGAAAGATAGTCGATGACCGGTTGATCCAGCCCGCTGAAGGAACGCAGCTTCACGTCCCAATAGGGGTTGGGCAGACAACGTACATCAAAGACATAGTCGGAATCCAGCGGCAAGCCGTTCTTGAAGCCGAAAGACTGGATCAGGATGGACAACTTGTTCTCGGACTCGCCGGGGCTGACGCGATCCCGGACCAGCAGGCTCAGCTCGTGAATCGAGTATTGGGAGGTGTCGATTTGCAGATCCGCGAACCCGGCGACCTCGGACAATATCCGCTTCTCTTCGCGAATCGCCTCCACCAGGGGCAGGCCATCGTGCGTCAACGGGTGCTTGCGGCGCGTTTCGCCATAGCGCTTGATGAGCACCGCCTCGCGGGCCTGCAGGAACATGACGGTAATGTCGTGCCCGCGACCGCGAAGCTCTTCGATGACTTCGCCGAAGTTGTGCAGATCCTCGAACCCGGAACGAACATCGACGCCGACCGCGATTTCCTGGGACACGGGGCGCTCGGTCAGCCGCCGCAGCACCGTCAGGAGCAGGCCGACCGGCAAATTGTCGATACAATAGAATCCCTCGTCTTCCAGCGCGTTCAGCGCGATCGACTTTCCTGAACCCGACAATCCGGTGACGACAAAGATTTTCATGGACAAGCGTTTCGCATTCCGGGGGAACTCATTCGCTGATGATTCGATTGCGTAGTCTGACGCGAAAATCCTCGGCCGCAAAATACCCATTCGCCTTGAGCGCCTGATTGCGGGCCGCCGCCTCGATCAGCACGGCGATATCGCGACCGGGAGCCACGGGCAGCGTCACTTCGGGGATTTTGATGCCAAGAATCTTGCGCTCGCCACACAATCCGACCAGACGATTTTCCTCCCCGAGCCGTACCTGCGACAAGGGGGTGAGGTTGACGATCAGACGAAGATACTTGCTTTGCTTGATCGCCGCGTCTCCGAACATCGCCCGGATATTGATCACGCCAAGGCCGCGCACTTCCAGAAAATCCTGCAACAGCTCGGGACAGGCGCCGCTGAGCGTCGTCGGGGACACGCGGGAGAACACCGGCGCGTCGTCGGCCACCAGCCGATGCCCGCGAGTCACCAGCTCCAGCGCCAGCTCGCTCTTGCCGGTTCCCGCGCCGCCGGTGAGCAAGGTGCCCATGCCCGCCACGTCGAGAAAAACGCCATGCAGGGTCACTTGCTCGGCCAGTTCGTGAGACAACAGGAACTGGATTTCGGAAAGCAGTTCATGGCCGCGCAGCGAGGAGGAGAACAGGGCGACAGGCTGAGTATCGCAGCGCTCGACCATGGGTTTGGGCGCGGAAACGTCATCGGCCAGCACGATGATGCGGGTTCGCCCGGAAAAGATCTGATCCAGCACCTTCCCGAATTCCTCGGTGGGCAATCCGTCGAGATACTCCATCTCCCGACACCCGATCAACTGGACCTGATTGGAGTGAATCAGGTTCAGATTGCCCGCCAGACCAATGCCGCCGGAACGCGCCTCGGCGGCGTCGAGCGTCAGGGCCGCGGCCTCCGCCCCGGCAATCCAGCGTATCGTATCGATGCGCTGATGCAATCTCTCGTAAAAATCAGCGACAGCCAGTTCGTCGCTCATATCAGGCTCACTGCGGTCGGAATACGCGGGAGAGGCTATGGCGCGGGCCGCGCCTCACCCAGCCGGATGTCCGGTAGCCGCCACTGGAGCCGGAGGCTCCTGAACCGCGCCTCCGGATGGCGGGCCGAGATACTGGCGCAGCAGATCATAGAGCGCGGCGTTACCCTGCCGCGCCCGGAAACGGGCGAGAAAATCATCGTCCGACGCCAGTTCCGCCAGCGATGCGAGAATCCGCAGATGTTCTTCATTCGCCTCATCGGGCACCACCAGCGCAACCAGCACATCGACAGGGCGCCCGTCTGGCGCATCAAAGTCGATGCCCTTGTCCATCTTGATAATGGCAATGCTGGCCCTGTCCAGATCGGGCAGGCGCGCGTGAGGAATGGCGACACCTTTCCCCAGAGCCGTGGAGCCCAGTCGCTCACGCTCCATCAAGGCGTCGAACACCTCGG
>DRPO01000577.1 GCA_011330835.1 Gammaproteobacteria bacterium
ATGAGCCCGTTCAACGCCTGGGTGTTTCTCAAGGGGCTCGAAACCCTGTCGATCCGCATGCGGGCGCACGCCCGCAATGCGCAGGCGCTGGCCGAATGGCTGGAAGCGCAACCCCAGGTCAGGCGGGTGCATTTCCCCGGTCTACCCAGTCATCCACAGCACGAATTGGCGAAACGCCAGCAGAAAGGCTTCGGCGGGCTGCTCTCCTTCGAGCTGAAGGGAGGCAAGGCGGATGCCTGGAAAGTGGTCGACGCCACGCGGATCATCTCGATCACCGCCAACCTGGGCGACGCCAAAACGACAGTGACCCATCCGGCGACCACCACGCATGGCCGCCTGACCCCGGAGCAGCGGGAAGCCGCCGGCATTAGCGACGGGTTGATCCGGATCTCTGTGGGGCTGGAGGCCGTCGAGGATCTTCAGGCCGATCTGGAGCGCGGACTATCGCGGCTGTAGCCGGAAGTTCCCCGTCGCCTGGGTGATACCCCAGATATTGAAACAACATTTTTGCAGTTTCCCCCTTGACATCGGCTGTGGGCGCAAAAAAGTTATCAACAAGTCGGGTTGACCGATTGGTCTATTCGGCCTGTTAGCATGGTATTTCATGAATCAACCTTGAGAATGCTTTTTAACTCGTTGAATATTCATTGAAATTAGTGAGTGGTTAATTTTTGACCAGTTTAAGTGGAAGGCTTTCTTTTTCAGGGTTTGCAGCTGATTTCAGCAAGATTTCAACAGAGTTATCCACAGGAATTGTGGATAAGCGGTAGGAAAACCGGAACCAGTGAAGCGACCGGACGCCTGGCGGTCTGTTGATGTAGATCAACAGGAACGCCGGTTGCCCGGCATAGAGTGGGTGTTTTCTAAAACCGCGGGTGGGCGACATGCACTGGTACGATTGGGCCGGCATTGGCGTGCTGGCGACGATGGCGGCGGCCTTGATCATTCTGTTTCCGCTTTCGATTGGAAAAAACCTGGCCCAGGGGCGCAGGTACAGGAAAAAGCTGGCCGACAGGATCGAGCATCTCCCCATGGGGCGAATGCTGCATAAGCTGGGAATTGATGAATATACTTCTCGCGATCAAGAATACCCCATTCATGGCGCGCGTCTTTTTGCCGATAGCTGCGTTGCAAAAACTTGACGTAGTCCCACTATGCCAGCGTTTTTGCGCCTTGCTCTCGACGAAAATCCACGCACCCTGAATGGGGTATTCTTGATCGCGAGAAGTATATCGGGCGCCTTAGCCCACCTTCCTCACAGGATCAGTCGCTGTTGGCCCAGTCCCTCGGTTTGAGGTAGCGTTCATACAACGTCGCTTCCGGCGTTCCCGGCTCGGGGCGCCAGTTGTATTGCCAGCGAACCAGCGGCGGCAGCGACATCAGGATCGACTCGGTCCGGCCGCCCGACTGCAATCCGAACAGCGTCCCCCGGTCGTAGACCAGGTTGAATTCCACATAGCGTCCGCGCCGGTAGAGTTGAAAATCGCGTTCCCGTTCGCCGTAGGGCGTATCCTTGCGTTTTTCGACGATCGGCAGATAGGCTTCGGTGTAGTGGTCGCCGACGGATCGCGTCAACCGGAAGGCCGCTTCGAAATCCGGCTCGTTCCAGTCGTCGAAGAACAGGCCGCCGATGCCGCGCGGCTCGTCGCGATGCTTGAGGAAGAAATAATCGTCGCACCATTGTTTGAGTTTTTCGTAGGTTCCCTCGGGAGCGACTTCACAGGCCTTGCGCGCCGTCTGGTGCCAGTACCGGCAATCCTCGTCGAAGCCATAATAGGGGGTCAGGTCGAAGCCGCCGCCGAACCACCAGATGGGGTCGGCGTCTTGGGCCGTGGCGATGAAAAAGCGGACGTTCATGTGCGAGGTGGGCGCGTAGGGATTTCGCGGGTGGATGACCAGCGAAACGCCGGCGGCCTCGAACGACCTGCCCGCCAGCTCGGGTCGGGCCGCGGTCGCCGAAGGCGGCAGTGAATCGCCCTGGACGTGGGAATAGTTGACCCCGGCCTGCTCGAAGACCCCCCCGTCCCGCAAAACGCGCGTTCTTCCCCCGCCGCCCTGAGGTCGGGACCAGTCATCGTGTTCAAAGGTTTTTTCGCCATCCACGCGGGCGATTTCGTCGCAGATGCGATCCTGCAGGCCGGTAAGGTATTCGGTGACGGGGGCGAGTGAGGGGGTGGTCATGGCGTGTCCGCTGCTGGGAAAATGGGGTATTCTTGAGCGCGGGAAGTATACCCTGAAAGAAATCCGGAAAGAAAAAAACGGGTCACGGGCTGGATAGGAAGGGGGAGAGGGGCGCCCGTGATCCGGAATGAAGTCGTTGATCTGTCATCACTCAACATGGGGTCGGCAATCGGGGGATTCAAGTTTCCCCCTGGGAGCGCCGGCGTCCCGCCGGCAAAGACGGGGCCGCGTCTCTACCGGATTTTGATGAGAAGTAAAGGCTTGCGGGAGTTGCGTTAGTCCAATGCTTCCCCTATGATTACGCGCCTTTTTCCTGGCCGGTTTCGGTCGGGGACTCCTTGCCTCACCGCTTGCGGGCGGGAGGCTGAATCAATCCGAAAGGAGCAAGTACAATGCGTCATTACGAAATCGTGTTCATGGTCCATCCGGACCAGAGCGAACAGGTTCCGGCCATGATCGAGCGTTATCGCGCCATGATCGAGGCCGATGGAACCATTCACCGTCTGGAAGACTGGGGCCGCCGTCAGCTGGCCTATCCGATCGACAAGATTCACAAGGCCCACTACGTTCTGATGAACATCGAGTGCGGTCAGAAAGTCTATGATGAACTGGTCAATGCCTTCAAATTCAACGACGCAGTCATCCGTAACCTGATTATCCGCATGGACAAGGCGGTTACCGAGCCTTCGAAACTGGCTCGGACAGACGAGGGCAAGAGCGCCGCGCCGGTCGCCGAAGAGTCGAAACCGGCCGCCGCCAGCGCTGAATCGAAACCCGTTGAATCCACCGTGGCGACAGACGCACAGGGAGCTGAATAATGGCCCGTTACTATCAACGCAGAAGGTTTTGCCGTTTTACCGCCGAGGGCGTGGATCAGATCGATTACAAGGATCTGGAGACGCTCACCCAGTACATCAGCGAATCGGGAAAGATCATTCCCAGTCGCGTGACAGGCACCAAGGCGAAGTATCAGCGTCAACTGGCGACAGCCATCAAGCGCGCGCGCTTTCTGGCGTTGCTGCCCTATACGGACTCGCACGCCCAGTAAAGGCGTTCCGCAACCTCTGCATTTCCCGGGTGGACTTCGGGAAAGCGGTCAACCGGACCTTTGTTGTGGCTGAATACTTCTCGCGCCCGAGACTGCTTGCGCGATGACCCAGGCGCTGGCCCGATTCGCCTTTCGGGGGCCGCCACACGCGGTATTGCTGATAGTGGCGTCGGAATTGCTGGCGCTGCTGTTCCCGCCGGTCGGTCTGATCGGCGCGGCGGTTATCGCGTTGCTGAGCCTGCGATCCGGCGCGGCGTCCGGTTTCAATGCGCTGTTGCTGGGCGCGGCTGCGCTGACATTGATTTTCGCCGCCGCGGGGATGCCGCCGGCGATCAGCTTTGCCGCCGGCGTTGCTCAATGGGTCCCCGTCTATGTGCTGGCGTTGGCGCTGCGTCTGTCGCGCGACTGGACGCTGACGCTTCAGGTGGGCGCCGGCATCGGCCTGCTGGGCGTGCTGGCGCTGCATCTGATGTTTCCGGATATCACGGAGTCATGGCGCCAGTTGCTGAAAGAATACCTGGAGCCGGTGCTGTTGCAATCCGGGAAGGCCGCCGAAGAGACCGGGCCATTGCTGGAGTCGCTGGCGACCCGGATGACGGGTCTGCTGTGGGCCTCGGTCTTGCTCAGCAGCCTGATGGCGCTGATGCTCGGGCGCCAGATGCAGGCGGCGCTGTTCAATCCCGGAGGCTTCAGCGCGGAATTCCGGGAGCTGCGGACGGGCCTCTGGCCGGCGGCGCTGGGGCTGGCGCTGATAGCGGCTTCACTGGTCAGCGACGCGCGGATTCTGGACGACCTGTTGTTCGTTCTTGGCGCGTTGTATCTGGTTCAGGGCGTCGCGGTGGTCTATGCGCTTGTCGTTGGCGCGGGCGCGGGCAGGAAATGGTCCACGCCGGCGATCGTGCTGGCGATGCTTGCGGTCGTGATGCTTCTGGGGCCGATGATGACCCTGTTGTCCGGGCTGGGGCTGGCCGATACGTTCGCGGATTTTCGCCGCCGCTTCTTGCGGCGCAACACTGATTGATTAGACATAGAGAGTTACGATGGAAGTGATATTGCTTGAAAAGATCGACAACCTGGGAGATCTCGGCGACAAGGTCGTGGTTCGTCCCGGTTACGCGAGGAACTATCTGATCCCCGGCGGCAAGGCCAAATACGCCTCGAAGGAAAACATTGCCGAATTCGAAGCGCGTCGCGCCGAACTGGAGAAGGCCGCCGCCGAGGCGCGGGCCGCCGCCGAGCAGCGCAAGGCGCGGCTCGATGGGCTGGAGGTTACCATTTTCGCCAACGTGGGCGCCGAGGGCAAACTGTTTGGCTCCATTGGTCCCGGCGAGATTGCCGAGGCCGTGGTGCTGGCGGGGCACGCGCTGGAAAAACGTGAAGTGCGCATGCCGGAAGGCGCTTTTCGTCACACCGGCGAGTTCGAGGTGCTTTTGCATCTGCATTCGGATGTCGACGCCACGATCAAGGTGATCGTCGTTCCCGAAGAGGAGTGACAGCCTCTTGGCGCTTTGCGTCTGACCGCCCAGTCTCCCGCTGAATGAGGCTTTGCTATCGTTTGTCTTAGTATGCTATAACGCGCGCCTGCCTGGGCCAGCCCCGATTTTTTCGGGCTGACGCGGGCGAATTCACACACGCATCGTCACGGCTGGGGGGTGCCCATTGGGTTTCCAGTCGGGATGCGTGGAGGTCTCAACCCCCGGAATCGACCCTCCATGCCATCCATGGCGTCGTTAGTCGCCGCGTGGAGCGATTCCAACAATTGGAGTAAGTACTATGTCTAGCGTCACCATGCGCCAAATGCTGGAAGCGGGCGTGCATTTTGGTCATCAGACCCGTTACTGGAACCCGAAAATGGCCCCCTACATTTTCGGCGCGCGTAACAAGATTCATATCATCAACCTGGAATCCACCCTGCCGATGTTCGAGGATGCCCTCAACTATCTGGGCAAGCTGGCTTCCCAGGGCGGCGTCATCCTGTTTGTTGGCACCAAGCGCTCCGCGCGGGACGCCATCAAGGAAGAAGCCGAGCGTTGCGGCATGCCATATGTCAGCCAGCGTTGGCTCGGCGGCATGCTGACCAATTTCAAGACCGTCAAGCAGTCGATCAATCGCCTGAAAGAGATCGAGGCGATGGAAACCGATGGCAGCTTCGATCGGCTTGGCAAGAAGGAAATCCTGATGTTGCGCCGCGAGCATGACAAGCTCGAAAAGAGCATCGGCGGCATCAAGGATATGCGCCGTCCTCCCGACGCCATGTTCGTGGTCGATGTGGGCTACGAAAAGATCGCCGTGGCGGAAGCGCGCAAGCTCGGCATTCCGGTCGTTGCCGTGGTCGACACCAACAACTCGCCGGACAACATCGACTATGTCATCCCGGGCAACGACGACGCCATTCGCGCCATCCAGTTGTACGTCACCGCCGCCGCGGACGCGATCAATGAAGGCAAGGCCGCGGCCGCCCTGAGCC
>DRPO01000578.1 GCA_011330835.1 Gammaproteobacteria bacterium
ACCGCAGCCCCTCCGAACGCGCGCTGCTGAAACGCATGCACGCTATCCTGCACGCGCGATATCGGCCAAGACCTTTAACCCGACCGCGTTACCCCGTAGATCTTCAAAGGCATAGGGATTCAGAAACTGGCGGCCCCATAGGAAGGCGCGATCCGATTGGGCGAAACCGGCTTCGGCGCAAACGGCGTCCCAGCGCCCAATGATGCAGCGGATCTGCTGTTCCACGATGGCAATGGCTTCCTCGCGGGAGAGCAGAAAATGTCCGGCGGCGGCCAGACAGGATGATATCCGGCTCATGCGATCCCCGCCGGCAATCAACATGGCCTGGGTGGCTTCTCGCCCGGTACGGTTCTGTGGACAGATGTCATAGGCCGGCGTCAGACTCAGCGTTTGCCCGTCCCAGAAAGCGGCATGATTGCGCGCATGGTCGTCCGTATTGCCGCACAGGATGTTGAATACGAGCCGCGAAAACAGCTCCCGCAGCGTGGCGGAAGCATGATCGAAACGATGCCGGATCAGTTCCGCGAGATCTTCATAGCTGGCGTAACGCGCCATCATCTCGTCGAGCGCCAGCAGGGTGAGCGCGGACACCATGGGCTTGCGCCGCCACCCGGCCTTCGAATGCTCGCGGTCGAAACGCTCTACCAGGAGCACATCCTTGTTCAGGGAACGGGTGAGGGAAACCCGCGCCACGTTGAGCCCGCACAGGGCGGCAAGGCGCATGGCGATGAATTCGGCCTTGACGACATTGTAAAGATCGGTCGTCGAGGAAAACTTGGCAATGTATTTCCTGTCGCCATCGTCGATCCGGGCCTTGGGTCGGGCGCCGCCCAGGGATGTTCCGTGCTGGAGCGCCTGATCCAGCGCGGGACTCAGGGGCAAGCCCTTTTCGACGAGGTCGGCGGCCTGCACGAGTTGCCGCAAGGAAGCGGTTCCCGTCGCGCGCGGCGCATACTCGGTCGGCGAGACCTGAAAATCCAGAGCGCCGATCCGGTCTGATCCGGATTCCAGCAGGTAGGTCAACTCATCCAACTGAGCGGGGTCAGCTTTGGTCCCGTGAACCCCAAGCTTCCTGTTGATGATGACTCGCCGTCCCCAGGCATCCGGCGAAGCATCACGGATGCAGCCCGGCATGTGCAATCCGGGCAGCGGGGCAATCAGCCCGGATTGTAACGGAAGCTCGGGAACATAAAGAGGAATGGCGTTGTCGCGGGCAAGATAACTCTTGCCGTAGTTGAACAAGAGATGCTCACCATCCCGCGTCAGCTTGCCCGCCACGACCGGCTCGACAGCGCCCGGCAGCCAGATCCAGACAAAGGCTTCGTTATAGGCCGTGTCAGAATTCATCATCCACCGGTGTTCCACGCTTGCGCACGGCGGCTGGCAGCAAGGCCAGCTTGTCATCGGTGCGGTCGATGTGAGCGGCGAGCGAGCCTGGCTCCTGATCGAACAAGGGGACGCCGACCAGCACCGCCGCCTCGAAAACCAGACCGATGGCGACGCGCGGATCGCCCTTCTCGATTTTTTGCAGCGTCGCGCGTGAGATGCCGACCCGATCCGCCAGCTCATGCTCGGTCCACTTACGCTGCTTGCGCCCGAGCCGGATCTGTTTGCCCAACAAGGTCGCGGCTTCGCGCGTGTACCGGGAGTAAACCCTTTCTTTTGACATGCAATACACCAACAAAAGACCAATATAATGGTCATAAAGATATTACATGACTATTAACCTAGTCATCATTCAGAAACAAGTCAAGGGTAGGGAACGCCGATCCCAGAGAGCTATGGGAATTGTCGAAAACAATGGCGGCCATCCGCATCACCGTTGACCGGGGTTTTTCACCATCATTTGCGTCAAGTGGCTCAATGCGCTTTTTCTCCGACAAACATGGACATCCACGGGTCACAAGTCTTCTACTGAGCATCAGAAGCGGAAATTACCGGGTCACATGCAAAACGGTTTGGGACGCGAAAGTCGCTGGTTAGAGGCTTCCAAAAACAAAAAAGCCCCTGAATCAGGGGCTTTGCGTATCACTAATGGGCCTGTCTCAGCCGTAATTGCTACTGACAAAGTCCCAGTTGACCAGATTCCAGAACGACTCAACATACTTGGGCCGCATATTCCGATAATCAATGTAATAAGCATGCTCCCAAACATCGCAAGTCAGCAGAGGCTTCTTGCCCTCGGTGGTCAGCGGTGAACCCGCGTTGCTGGTGTTCATCAGTTCGACGCTGCCGTCGTCGTTTTTAACCAGCCAGGTCCAGCCGGAGCCGAAGTTGCCGACGGCGGAGGCGCTGAATTTTTCCTTGAATTCGTCGAAGGAGCCGAAGGCGGCGTTGATGGCTTCGGCGAGTGCGCCGCTGGGTTCTCCGCCGCCGTTGGGGCTGAGGCAGTTCCAGTAGAATGTGTGGTTCCAGACCTGGGCGGCGTTGTTGAAGATGCCGCCTTCGGCGGAGGTGATGATGTCTTCGAGCGATTTGTCTTCGAATTCGGTGCCCTTGATGAGGTTGTTGAGGTTGGTGACGTAGGCCTGGTGGTGCTTGCCGTGGTGGTATTCCAGGGTTTCGGCGGAGATGTGGGGCTCAAGCGCGTCTTTGGCGAAGGGCAGATCGGGTAATGTGTGTTCCATGGTTGTTCCTCTCGAATGGGTTTGGTGTTGATTGTGACTGCCGCCGTGCGGGAGGCGGTTGGTGGCGGGATGTTATCAGGGGGCTTGCGGCAAGTACATTTGTCCGGCGCGCGTCGGGTATTTATCCGAGAATGAGTTTCAGGCCGACGAGGATGGTGACCAGTTCGAAGCTTCGCTTGATCCAGTCGTTGCCCTTGACGATCGCCAGATGCGCGCCGGCGTAGCCGCCGAGCAGGGAGCCGGCGAGCAGCGCGGGCAGCCAGCTCCAGCGGATGTCGCCGAGCAGGCCGAGGGTGATGGCGCCGGCGCCGTTCCAGAACAGGCCGACGAGGATGAGGACGTAGGTGACGGCGCGGCGGTAGTCGAAGCCGTACCAGCGCACCAGCCAGAGGGTGACGAACAGGCCGGTGCCGGAGGTGAGCGAGCCGTTGAGAAAGCCCAGCCCGAACAGGACGAGGCCGCCGAACCATAGGCCGGGGCCGCCGCGGTGGCGCTCGACCAGCGATTTGCCGAGCGAGGGGCTGGCCCAGGAGTAGAGGCCGAGGCTGATGGTGAGCGCGCCGAGCGCGACTTCGGCGATCCGGTCGGGGATGTTGAGGATGACGTTTGCGCCGACGATGACGCCGGGCAGGCCGGTGGCGAGCAGGAACAGGGATATGTCCCACTGGATGCCGCCTTCCCGCCAGTGGCGCAGCGTTGCGCCGACGCCGAGGGCGACGCTGGCGACCTTGTGTGTGGCGAGCGCGACGCCGAACGGCAGGCCGAGGAAGATCAGCACGGGAAGCTGGATCAGCCCTGCCCCGCCGCCCGCGGAGGCGGAAAAGGTGTTGGCGATCAGGGACGCGGCGAACAGTATCCACTGGTCGAGAAAATCCAGCGACAATTGATCTTCCTCAGTTTCTTTTGGGGTGGATTTGGATGACAATAGCAGGAATGAGATCCTCCGGCACCCAACGAAACCGCGCGGTCATCGGCGCCAGGCTGAAGTGGCTGCTTCGCGCCGTTTTTCTGCTGACGGGGCTGATGCTGGTCAATTCGGTCTATCTGATCGCGGTGACGATCGGCGAGGCGTTGTCGGGCCGGATCTTGCAGGATCCGTTCTACCTGTTGATGTTTCTCGGCCATCTGGCGCTGGGGCTGCTGCTGATGGGGCCGCTGCTGGCGTTCGGCTGGCTGCATTACCGCCGCGCCCGTCGGCATCCCAATCGCTATGCGAAACGCGCGGGGCTGGCGCTGTATGTCAGCGCGGTGTTGCTGATCGTGACCGGGCTGCTGCTGACGCGGTTTCCGTTCTTCGAGATCAACGCGCCTCGGGTGCGCCTGCCCGCCTACTGGCTGCATGTGCTGATTCCGGTCGTGGCGATCTGGCTATTCGTGCTGCACCGGCTGGCGGGGCCGCGCATTCGCTGGCGACGGGGGATCGGCTGGGGCGTCGCCTCGCTGGCGCTGACGGGGCTGCTGGTCGCGCCGCAATGGTTGTCCCTCGGCGCGCGGGAGGCGGAGGCCGCCCTGTCTTTCGCGCCTTCCCAGGCCCGGCTCGAAGGCGGGGAGCCGCTGCCCGCGCGGCTGCTGATGCAGGATGACTACTGCGCCCAGTGCCATGAGGACATCGCCGCGCAGACCGCCGGCAGCATGCACAAGCTCAGTTCGTTCAACAATCCGGCCTATCGCGCCAGCATCGACGACACCCGCAAGCTGCTCCGCCAACGCGACGGCAACACCGATCAGGCGCGGCTCTGCGCCGCCTGCCATGACCAGGCGCCGCTGTTCAGCGGCCAGTTCGACCGGGCCGATTTCGACCCCGACCGTGACGCCTCCGCCAGCGCCGGCATCACTTGCCTCGGCTGCCATGCGATCTCCGGTCTGACCAGCATCAAGGGCAACGGGAGCTATTATTTCAGCCGCCCGCGCTTCTACCCGTTCACCTTCAGCGACAATCCGCTGCTGCAAAGCATCAACCGCCAATTGATCCGCGCGAAGCCCGAATTCCACAAAGAGACCCTGCTGCGGCCCCTGCACCGCCAGGCGGAGTTCTGCGCGGTTTGCCACAAGGTGCATATTCCCAAGAGCCTCAATCATTACCGCTGGCTGCGCGGTCAGGATCATTACGACAGCTTTCTGCTGTCCGGCGTTTCCGGCCATCGCGTCGACAGCTTCTACTATCCCGCGAAAGCGCGCGAAAACTGCGCGGCCTGCCACATGCCGCTAACCCCGTCGGACGATCCCGCCGCTCGGCGTCGGGCCGAAAAATCGCGGCCCGTCGTGCATCACCACGGCTTCCACGCCGCCAACTCCGGCGTGCCCGCCATGCTGAAAATCGAGCCCTCCCATCTGGAATCGCGCCAGCGGTTTCTGCGTCGCGCCGCACGGGTCGACCTGTTCGCCCTGCGCGACGGGCCGAGCCTGGAGAGTCCCCTGCGCGCCCCGCTGGAGCAACAGCCGCCGACGCTGGAGCCGGGAAAATCCTATCTGCTGGAGGTCGTCGTTCGCACCACCGGCGTCGGCCATCAACTCACCCAGGGCACGGTGGATTCCAACGAGCTGTGGCTGGAAATCACCGCCCGCGCCGGCGAACGCAAACTCGCCGTCAGCGGCGATCTCGGCGATGATGGCGCGGTCGATCCCGAGGCGTATTTTCTCAACGCCTTCCTGCTCGACCGCAATGGCGAGCGCATCAGCCGCCGCAACGCGCAGGATATTTTCGTCGCGCTCTACGATCACCAGATTCCGCCGGGCGCCGCCAGCGTGGCGCGCTATCGCCTGGACATTCCCGCCGATGTCGATGGCCCCGTCACCATCGACGCGAAACTGAACTACCGGAAATTCGACACCCGCTACGTCCGCTATGTCGAAGGCGATCGGTTCACGAAAAACACGCTGCCGATCACCGTCATGGCCGAGGATGCGATCACCCTCCCCGTCGGCGGCAACGCCCCGGCCCCGCCGCCCAAACAGGTGGCGACGGAAAACTGGGAACGCTGGAACGACTACGGCATCGGGCTGCTGCGCAACGTCAGCGGCGGCGCGAAAAAAGGCGATCTGAGGCTGGCGGAAAACGCCTTTCGCGTCGTCGAAAAACTCAAGCCCGCGCACGGCGCGTTGAACCTGGCGCGGCTGTATTTCAGCGAAGGGGAGCTGGACAAGGCGGACAAGCTGCTTGACGAAGCGGAAAAAGCCGGCGGCTATCCCTGGACCATCACCTGGTATCGCGCCCGCATCGCGCAACAGCGCGGCCAACTCGATCAGGCCGAAAAACAACTGCTGACGCTGTTGAACACCGACTTTCCCCAAGTGCGCGAACGCGGCTTCGATTTTTCAAAAGACATTCGCGCGGTCAACCTGCTCGGGCAAGTGTATTACGAACAGGCGCTGCGCCTGCGCCGCTCTCCGCGCGACGACGCCTTCCAGCGCAGCCTGCGACAAGCGGAACGCGCCTGGCTGCAAACGTTGAAAATCGACCCGGAAAACGCCGCCGCGCATTTCAACTTGGCGCAGCTCTATACGCTCAAGGGAGACCGGCAAAAGGCCGCCCGGCATCGAGAATTGCACCAGCGCTATCGGCCCGATGACCAAGCGGTCGAGCAAGCTGTGGCCAAGCGGCGGCAAACCGACCCGGTTGCGGATCACGCCGCTGACGCGGGAGCGATCTATCGGCTCAAGGCGGAGCGCGAAAGTTTGTAGAGTGGATCAAGGAACGAAGCGACGGATCCACCAAGCGCGCCGCCAAATTGCGAAAGCCTTGCCGGCAGGATGCCGGCGCTCCCAGTCCCCCGGGAGCGCCGGCGTCCCGCCGGCCATCCGGCGATGTCGGGCGCAGCCCGACGAGCCGAAGCGGAGTTCGCCACCTTGGCCATTAAACGAAGTCAACCACAGAGGACACAGAGAGCACAGAGAACAAGATCGCCGGATGGCGCGAGATGCTGGAAGTCAGTAACTCTGTGCGCTCTGTGTTCTCTGTGGTGGGCGCTGCCTCTTGTTGATGTAAGCGCTATCGGCTAGAGGCTGTGCGCGAACGTTTGAACGCGCCGAGGCGAAATGATCGATAGGAAACGAACGGTGGATTATTTCCGGAATGGTCGCTGCGCGGCGTCCAGTTCCGGCACGCGCAGCACGCGCTCGGAGGCCGGTTTGGCCAGTTGCGCTTTCAGGTATTGGGCGCGGTCCCGGAATGTCGGGGGACGGCGGGTTTCGTTTCGCAGCAGTCGCGTCAACCAGCCAGGGCCGTCGGTTACCCGTTCGTCCAGCGCGATCGCCTTTTCGTAGTCCCGGATGGCTTCCCGGTATTCGCCGAGGCGATCGTGAATGATGCCGCGATTGGCCCAGGCGCCGGCGAAGTCGGGGTCTTTTTCGATGACTTCGTTGTAGATCGCCAGCGCCTGGCGAAGCTCTCCCAACTGGATCAGCGCTCGCGCCTGACCGCGTCGGGCGTCAAGCATGTCGGGCGACAGTTTCAGCGCCTCGGCGTAGGATTCGATCGCTTGACGATACTGTCCGTCGTCGAAGAAACGGTTGGCGGCGGCGTAGGCCTGAACAGCCGGCGAGGCGTCCCGACCGAATCCGTCGTAGACGGACCAGCCCACCCAGGCCAGGGTCAATACGATCGCGATGGTTTTCAGCGATCGGTAGGTTTTATCGTTATCCACCCGCGCCGCCCAGCAAACTGTTGTTGAACAGCCAGGAAAACGCCAGCGTCACGAATACCGCCAAAAAACGCGCTCGGGCCTTCTGCCCTTCCAGTTCCATCGGGTTGAGATCCCGGCCGATTCTCGCCTGCATTCGCCGCACGGCAAAAACCCAGATCAGCTTGCTGACGGGAAAGAAAAGCATCGCCGCCAATATCAGCACGGAGAGCGCAAAGTAGTAGTTCTGCATTTGGAAAAAGGAAATTTAGCCCATGATGATGTCGCTAGCGCCGAAAGCATCCGCATCCCCCTCACCCTAACCCCCTCCCCCAGGGGGAGAGGGGATAGTCGGGACGCCCCGGTCTCTCCTGTTGACAGGAAAACCGGGGCGGCGGTTCCCGACCGGGTTCAGGATGGCCGGTCGATGTCGAGATGGATGTCGCCGATATCCTCGCGTAACGCGATGACTTCCTTCTCGGGCACCTTGGACAGTTCCATCTTGTACGCCAGGAACCACATCATGAAGACGCCGAGCGCCCACCACAACAACTGCCAGGCCCAGATGGACGGCATGCCGAAGATCCAGGTGGAAGCGTCATTGGGGTTGCCGAAGATGGTGTTGCCAATCACCGCGCCCGGTCCAATGCCGAAGAAGAACCACACCAGCGTAATGATCCATGCGATGGGAACCAGGCCGCGCTTGGCGGCGGGCAGGCTGGCGTGTTCGCGCAGGAAGTTGTGAAACGTCATGCGGTGTTCCCGCTCGGCTCGGTTCTGCGTGACCGCGGAAACCAGGATCGCGATGGTGAGGTTGAACAGCATGCCCCAGCCGGCGGAATGGATGGTCATCGGCCACCGTCCCCACGGCATGTAGGCGGCCCCGATCTTCTCGGTCAGGGTGACCGCGATCAGGCCGGCGATCAGGCCGAGCACGACGCCCTGACGGGTGAGAAACGGCCACCAGCAGACCGCGATCAGCGCCGGCCACATCTGGAAGCCATAGGCCACCGCCAGGCCGCCCAGCAACACCAGAGCGTCATGCGCGGTGGTCGCCACCACCAGCGCCGCCAGCACGATGACCAGTACGCCGACGCGTCCCCAAAACTTCTGAGTCGCGTGGGAAGCCCGAGGCATGATGAACCGTTTCAGAACGTCGCGGGTGAGCATACCACCAGCGGTGGACATATACGCAGCGCCCGTGGATTGCATCGCCGCCAGCGCGCAGACGGACAACAAGCCGACCAGCCACGGCGCGGACTCGCCCATCAGGTGGATCAACTGCGGCACCAGCATGCCCTGCTTGCCCGCCGACTCCATGATGTCCTTGCCTTGCAAGCCAGCGCCCATGACATTGTTCACCAGGTCGGGATTCGCGGCCATGAACTTGAGATCCGCGCCGAGGAAGTGGGAGCCGATCCCCTGCATGGCGGTAAAGACCATCAGGATAAAGCCGATGCCGAAACTGGAAGCCCAAACCTGCTGCGGCGCGAACGGCGCGGGGCTCTTGTTGCCGAACGCCCACATGGAAAACGCCGGCGCGGACTGGATGCCCATCAGCGCGAACATGTAGGTCAGCACCATGACGCCCGTCCAGGCCCCGCCAACCGGCGCGGAAGAAGTGCCCAGGCCAGCGCCGAACTGGATCACCCCGGGGATCGCGATATAGGAACTGTATCCATCCGGCGTCGTCTTGCCGAACAGCGCCTTGCCGTCCGGGCCGATCGCGGCCAGCGCGGCGATGCGCTCGTTCAGGGCGCCCCATCCGCCCACCGCGTTCACCGCGATCAGGCCGATAATGATGATGCCGGCGGCCAGCAGGACCGCCTGCACCGAATCGACGTAGGCCACCGCCCGCAGCCCGCCCGAGGCGACATAAATGAGCACCACGATCGACAGCAGCCACATGCCGACCTCGACGCTCAACATCCCATCGGTCAGCACATTGAACAGAAAACCGGAGGCCCGCAACTGCAAGCCGAGATAGGGAATCGAGAAAATCAGCGCCACCAGCACCACCAGAATCCGGATCGTATCGGAGCGAAAATAGTCCGACAGCATCTCCCCCGGCGTGATAAAGCCAAAGCGCTTGCCCAGCATCCACTGGCGCTTGAGAAAGATCACCCCGGTGAACGGTATCGTGATCGCATAGAACGAAGCATAGGCATACTGAAAACCATCCCGGTAAATCAGCCCCGGATGCCCCATGAACGTCCACCCCGAAAAAGATGTCGCCGTCGCCGCCAATATAAAAACCCATAACGAAATCGATCGTCCGGCCACAAAATAGTCGCTGGCTGTCCTGGCGCTGAGGGCGCCCTTGACGCCCCAGAAAATACAGTAGCTCCAGTACAGTCCGACGAACACAAACAACCAAATGATTTTTGCATCCACCGTTTAGTACCTCCAGATTGATATTGATGATTAGGATGACCCGACGCGGTGAAAGTACGAAGGAAACGAGCGAGCCGGCAAACCAGTGGAGCCCGAATAAAGCATTGCCGCATGACCCGGTCGGTATTCCGTAACGCATGAAAATCTCGCGTTCATGCGTATCGTCATGCGGCAATATTTTCCCGAAACAGCCAATGGCCACGCCCCCGGCGCGCCGCAACCCGTCCCCGTTGCGTTGAGTCCACGTCCGGATTGCCTTGCCTGATTCAGCAAGCGCTCGCTCCATGATCAACAACCCAGCTTGTCCGGATTTTTCACGGGATGCGCGGATTCCCGCGATCCAACGAACCCCCCGGACTCGGCGTGATTTTTCACGCCGCCACTTTGGAATAGTTCAGGATGTGACGAAAGTCAAACTTTGACTTAAGGAAATGACAAAGATCGGAAGGATTTCGTATGCGGGGATTGCGGAGTGATCAGGGCCTTGATCCAGAGCAAGGAGGTTTCGTTTCTGGATCCCGGCGTTCGCCGGGATGACGATATCAGTGACCGGTTAAAAGCCGCTCCCCCCGTTCAAAGCCGTCGTCCCGACAACTCTTGAACCGTCGTCCCGACAACTCTTGAACCGTCGTCCCGGCAACTTTTGGAACCGTCATCCCGGCGAACGCCGGGATCCAGTTCAACAAAGCCCCGAGAACGCTACCCCCTCACGGCCCTGGGCCTACCCTTTTCATCGAGCGCCACATAAACGATCTCGGCTTCGGCGACTTTCAGAAACACGGGATCGCGGAGATTGCGCTCGACCCAGATTTCGATGGCGAAGGTCATGGAAGTGCGACCGACCACCGGAGCATCTGTATAGACATTCACGATATCGCCAACCAGTACGGGCTTGAGAAAGACGAAACGATTGACCGCCACGGTGACTACACGCCCGCCCGCGCGTTTAACCGCTGGAATGCTGCCGGCGATGTCGGCCTGCGCCATGAGCCAGCCGCCGAATATGTCGCCGCCAGGATTGCTGTGTTCGGGCGTCGCCGGCGTCCGGATTTCAAGATGCAGATGCTCGGGGGGGCGATGGGTCATCGCAGGGAAAACAGGTCTTCGATGATATCCGCGTAACGGTTCATGATCCGCGGTCGCTTCATCTTCAGCGTCGGCGTGATCAACCCATCGTCCACGGTCCAGGGCTCCAGTTCCAGCCAGGCGCGCCTGACCTGGGCATAGCCTGGGAAGTCGGCCAATTGCTGACCAACCCGCTTGAGGACCGCCTTTTCGACGAATTTCTCGCGCCGGCTGGCCGGATCGTCGGGATCGACGCCAAGCGACCCGGCCAGGCTCCGCCACTCTTCCGGGTTGAGCACCAGCAGCGCGGCGAGAAAGGAACGCCCTTCGCCGATGACCATGACCTGGTCGAACAGCGGATCCATGGCGATCGCCATCTCCATGTCGGCGGGCGGAACCTTCTCACCGTTCCCCAGAACGATGATTTCCTTGATCCTGCCGGTAATGGTCATATGCCCATCAGGATCGATCCGCGCCTGATCGCCGCTGTGCAGCCAGCCGTCGGCGTCGATCGTCTCCCGCGTGGCCTGTTTGTTTTTCCAGTAGCCGAGCATCACGCACCGGCTTCGCGTCAACAATTCGTCATTTTCCCCCAACTTGACTTCGATCCCGTCCAGGGCGATGCCGATGCTGTCGGGAATATTCGATTCGGGCCGGTTGACCGACACCACCGGGGAGGTTTCGGTCATGCCATAGCCCTGCAGAATCGGCACGCCCAGCCCGAGAAAGGCTTTGGCGATATCCGGCGGCATGGCGGCCCCGCCACACACCGCGTAGCGCAAGCGACCGCCCAGCGCGTTGACGACCTTCCCCGCGACCAGATGCTTCAGAACCGGCCACAACGCCAGGCTCCAGTGTTTCGGCGCCCTGCCCTGCTCATGTTCGAACCGGCGATAGCCGATCCGCACCGCCGCATGGAACAGCTTGCGTTTCACGGCGGACTGTTTTTTCAGCCCGGCCATGATCCTGGCGTACACTTTCTCGTAGATTCGCGGCACCGAGATCAGAATGGTCGGCTTCTGCTTCTTCAAATCATCAGCCAGCAAGTTGACGGAACGGGCGTAGGCGACTTCCGCCCCCACCATCATGGGCATGTAATACCCGGCGGTGCGCTCCAACATGTGCGACAACGGCAAGAAGGACAAAAAGCGATCGCTGTCGATGAATTCTCCGCAGGTGGTCGAGGCGTAGGCGTTGAACAGAATATTGTCGTGACTGAGCATCACGCCCTTGGGCTTGCCCGTCGTGCCCGAGGTATAGACGATGGTCGCCAGCTCCAGCGGCTCCGACTCATTGGCGATCAACGGCCCTTCGAGCCCGAAGACCCAGTCGGCCAGCGACACCAGGCGCGGATCCCTGGGCTTGTCCTCCTCCTCGATGGTGTGGATCGAAACGATCCGCTTGAGCTTTTTCAGCTTCTGGCCGACCGTCTGCAAACGCTGCCACTGGCGCTTGCCCTCCACCACCAGCAGCTTCACCCCGGCGTCCACCATGATATACGCCGCGTTTTCCGGGCGGTCGTCGGTATACAGCGGCACCGTCACCAGCCCCAGCCCCAGCGCCGCCTGGTCGAACAGCACCCACTCCCGGCAATTCTTCGCCATGATCGCGACCCGGTCGCCAGGCTTCAGTCCCTCGTTTTGCAACGCCAGTTGCCAGCGCCCCACCTCGGTTTCCATGGTTCGCCAGGTCGTCTCCAGCCACTGCTTGCTGGCGACATCGAAATGGCGATAGGCGACCTTGTCTGGCGTATCGGCAATACGGCAACGAAACAATCCGGGCAGCGTCCTGGCCCGATCGGGGAGGATGGGTTTTATTCTCATACCGGTATAGTATACCTTTTGCGATTGGGAAACTTCATTCGGAGTGGCGCCCTGAATGGGCTATTCTTGATCGCGAGAAGTATAAAATCGACCGACTGGGAGCGCCGGCATCCCTGCCGGCAGAGGGCATTGGGTATTTCGTTGGGTGGTCTGTTGTTTCCCGGTAAGCCGGTTTTGTGGCGGGTTTCGCGCCCTGATACCTAATACTTCTTTTCTGATTTTGGGCGCAAGGGCGCGAGTGACTTTTCTTTGCTCGCCCAAAGAAAAGTCACCAAAAGAAAGGGCGCCCCCGTCACCCGCCTTTTTCCGCCTCGCCAGCGCGCCTTGGTCGGTCGGCTTGTACGCGCATCCCTGCGCGGACAAGCCTCAATCGGACTTCCTGTCCGATTGCCCGAGTCGGCGCGCTGGCGAGGCGGGGCGGGCGAAGGGGGAGGAAGAGCCTGACGGCTCGTCGGGCTGCGCCCAACATCGCCCCGGGGTTGGATTTTCAGGAGCCTGTGCTTGATTTGTGCGCTTGCCCTGAATACGCACCTTTTCGCCGATAGCCGCTTGTAAAAACGCGCCATAGCCCCATTCTGCCTGCGTTTATTACGCTTTGCTCTCGACGAAAACCTTCGCACCGCGAATGAGGTACTCTTAATCGCGAGAAGTATATTGACCCAAACCTCCCGCACCGACGCGGTTACCCGGACACGACGATGGATTCCGTATTTCTGCTGAGCATTCTGATCATCTTCTTCGGCGCCTTTGTCGCCAGCGGGTTCAAGCGCCGGCGACTGGACCGGGTGCTGAAGGATCTTCGCGGTTTCCAGACCACGATTCGCATGGAGAACAAGTCCGCCTGGGGCCGGCTGCAACTCTATCCCAACGCGGTGGAACTGGTCTTCAACCAGCCTTATGAGAATCGTCGCGGCAATATGCTGGCGAGCTATATTCTCTACGCGCCCGAACTGACCCGGGTCAATACCGTGCTGCGCTTCCACGATGACCTCACGCCCGAAAACCAGGCCCGGCGACTTCGGGAAATAGAGAAAACCGCTCACCCGGGCCCGTTACGGCGTTTCAACCGCTACTTGCGTAACTTCCTCGCCTCGTTTCGCGACGCCATCGATGAATCTTTCGGCATGCTGCTGTCGCGCGCCCAAAGCCTGTCATCGACGCTGCTGACGCCGGACAACCAGAGCCGACTGAAAAAGATCGGCGCCACCACCCTGGGCGTCGTCAGCAACACCGCCTACGACCCGGTCATGGAACACTACCTGACGCGCAGGGTCGTCGCCGAACTCCGGCCCGCCGAAGACAGCGTCATCGAATACACCGGGATACTCAAGGAATATTCCTCACAATGGTTCGCCGTACTCGACTGCGAGATCGAGGAACAGGTCGATCTTCCTCTCGATGACAGCGAGCGCCTGCGAATCCAGCGCAATCTCGATTTCGAGATCCGCCTGGAACGGCGGGGAGACGCTGTCGCCATGCAAATCGGCGTCAGCAACCACGGTCGTCACCCCGTCATGCTCGCCGCCATCGAAGACGGAGAAAACTTCTCGTTCGAGATCGACCGGCAATTGCCGCCTGGAGAGACCCGCACGGTCGAAATCGACCGCCTGCCCGAATCCGTGCTCGGCGGCATCGACCTGGACGCCTTGCCCATCGAGATCTCCCTGATCGCTCCCGAACGCGGCAATGGCGTCGAAACGCCTCCGACCGCGACATCCCTTCCTCCGCTGATCCTGAGTTACCAGTCGCTCAAAACCGCCGATGTCTACCTGCCTCGAAACAAGGCCACGCTGCGCCATGCGGGAGAGTTTGTGGATCAGGGCATTTGACGAAATAACGCCGCGACGACAAGTGCCCCCACTTCGGCGCCCATTGGCAAATCCCGACGATTTTCTTATGCTTTTCCCCCTTCAAAACCACTTTAACGATTACGATCATGAATCCGGTACTGGAAGCCCTGAATTTTCGCCATGCCTGCAAGCAGTTCGAACCCGGTCGCGAGATTCCGGAAGAAACGCTGCGAGAGATCATGGCCTGCGCCCATCTGTCGCCTTCTTCCTTTGGCCTGGAGCCCTGGAAGTTCCTGGTGATTCGCGACGACGCGCTTCGCCAGCGTCTGCGCCCGGCCTGCTGGAACCAGGCGCAAATTACCGACAGCAGCGCGGTGGTCGTTATCCTGGCGCGTTCGGAAACGCTCAAGGCGGGACAGGAATACGTCCGGCAGGGCTTTGCCCGCAAGGGACTCGACGAATCGCAGATGGAAACCGCGCTGGCGCGTTTCCAGGGGCATCAGGAATCGGAAGTTCTGCCCCGCATGAGCCTTTACGCCTGGGCTTCCAAGCAATGCTACATCGCACTGGCCAATATCCTGTCCGCCGCCGCCAGCGTCGGCGTGGACTCCTGCCCCATCGAGGGCTTCGAAAAGCAGGCCGTGGACGAAGTGCTGGAACTGGAGAAAACGGATTTCGAGACCGCCGTGGTGGTTGCCCTCGGCTACCGGGCCGGCGAACAGACGCCGCGCTATCGCTATGATTTCGACAGCATTGTCGAGTTTCGGTGAAGAAGCGATCTTGGGCATAGCCTCTCCCCCCTGGGCTGGATCCCGGCTTTCGCCGGGATGACAGCGGCAACAATGACGGTCTCAATGACGACCTCGAAGAAAGTAGTCATCCCGGCGAAAGCCGGGATCCAGAAACCACCCGTCTCCGGTTCACACGATCCGGAATATACCTCTCGCGATTAAGAATACCCCGTTCAGGGTGCGTAGGTTTTCGTCGAGAGCAAGGCGTAAAAACGCTGGCATAGTGGGGCTACGTCAAGTTTTTACAACGCAGCTATCGGCGAAAAGATGCGCGGCCTGAATGGGGTAT
>DRPO01000579.1 GCA_011330835.1 Gammaproteobacteria bacterium
GAGAGGGAAGGTTACCCGATTTGGCGGGGATCGTCTGTATCGGGGCGTATCTCCCATGGACTGGATCCCGGCGTTCGCCGGGATGACAAGTTTGAAATTGCCGGGGATGACGGCTGCGAAACGTCCGGGGTGACGTCCTATTGTGGAATCGTCATCCCGGCGAACGCCGGGATCCAGAAACGAAACAGGCGGCGCGGACGAAAGGGGGCAACCTGACGCCTTTGCCAGCAGGGATGTGGCCGCTCCCCCAATGCCGTGGGGTCATGGCGTGCGTCCGGACTGCCTGCAACCTCCGTAGAAGATAGCTGGGCCATTTCAGGAGACCTCCCAATGACATATCCCTTTATTTCCCGCCTGGTCACGGTAGCCGCTCTTGCAGGCGCGCTGGCGTCCCAGGCTTTCGCCGCCGACGGCATGATCGAGCTTCAGAGCCAGAACGGCTTTCAGGCCACCCGGGACAAGTTGATCGACACCCTCAAGGCCAAGGGCATGAAGATCTTCACCGTGGTCGACCACGCCAGCGGCGCCCGTTCGGCGGGACTCAAGCTGCGGCCCACCACGGTCGTGATTTTCGGCAACCCCAAGGTGGGCACGCAATTGATGCAGTGCGCCCAGACCGCGGGCATCGACCTGCCCATGAAGGCGCTGATCTGGGAAGACGCCAAAGGCGTGGTCCGGCTCGGTTACAACGATCCCGCCTGGATGGCCGCGCGTCACCACGTCGATGACTGCAAGATCGTTACCAAAATGTCCAGGGCGCTGGGGAATTTCGCCCGGGCGGCGACCACGGCCAGTCGCTAGCTAGCAGTTCTCCTGGGAGCGCCGGCATCTTGCCGGCAAAGGCGTTGGATATTTCCCCCGAGGCCGCGCCCCTGCGGAATATCCCGGGAATCGTTGCCGTGCGGGCGGGAACTGGTAGACTTCCCGCTTTTCCACCGGGGACGAAGCATGCGTTTAGAAGAATTTTTCACGGAGGAGGCGGGGCGAATCCGCTTTACCCGCGAGCAGGCGAGCCATTTCGCCAAGCGGGTCGCCGGGGATTTCAATCCGATCCATGATCCGGACGCGAAACGTTTCTGCGTGCCGGGCGATCTGCTGTTCGCCGTGGTGCTGACGCTTTCCGGGTTGCAGCAGCGGATGCGTTTTCGCTTTTCGGGCATGGTCGATGACGCGGATGAGCTGATGATCGAGACGACATCCGCCGACGCCCGGAGTCTGGTCGATGGCGATGGCAAGACCTATCTGGATGTCGAATGCGCCGGCGAGCGGTGCGATGACGCCGAGGCGACCCGCGCGCTGATCTGCGAGTACGTCAGTTTCTCCGGCAAGACCTTCCCGCATATTCTGGTGCCGCTGATGAAAGAGCAGGGGGTGATGATCAACCCCGCGCGCCCGCTGATCATCTACGAGTCGATGGAGATCGATCTGGCGACCTGCGACTTGTCCGATCCCCGCCTGGAGCTGAGCGATACCGAACTGGAGGTCAATGGCCGCCGGGGAACCGCCCGGCTGTCGTTCCGCGTCCTGTCGTCGGGCGACGAGGTGGGGCAGGGCGCCAAGCGGTTCGCGCTCGGCGGGCTGCAACCCTGGGACCAGGCGAAGATGGACGCGGTGGTCGAGGAATACAATGAGCGCAAGGCGCGCTACGCCGAGTCGGCCTGAAGCGATCCCGAACCCCGACGCGATCTGATCCGCCGTGCATTCCGCCGCCCGCCGCACCGAGATGCCCCGATTCCAGGGGGACGCCTGGCGCAGCCTGCGCAGTATGCTGCCCTATGTCTGGGAATATCGCGGCAGGGTGTTGCTGGCGCTGGGCTCGCTGGTGGCGGCCAAGCTGGCGATGGTGCTGGTTCCCGTCGTCCTCAAGGAAATCGTCGATGCGCTGGACGCCAGTCGCGGGCGGGCGCTGGCGCTGCCGGTGGTGTTGTTGCTGGCCTACGGCGCGTTGCGACTGGCCGGCAGCGTATTCAACGAGCTGCGGGACGTGATCTTCGCCCGGGTGCGCTATCACGCCATGCACGGCATGTCGCGCGAAGTGCTGCGGCATCTGTACGAGCTGTCGCTGCGGTTTCACCTGGAGCGCAAGACCGGCAATATCTCCCAGGATCTCAATCGCGGCGCGCAAAGCGTCAGCTCGATCCTCAACTATCTGGTTTTCAACCTCGTCCCCACGGCGGCGGAATTCGTCCTCGTCGCCATCATCCTGTTGGGCCGCTACCCGCCCGTCTTCACCCTCGTCACCTTCATCACCGTCGCCCTCTACATCGGCTTCACCCTGGCGGTCACCAACTGGCGCATGCACTTCCGCCACGAAATGAACCGGCTGGAATCGCAGGCCAACGGCTACGCCATCGACGGCCTGCTCAACTACGAAACGGTCAAATACTTCCAGAACGAGGACTACGAACTGCGGCGCTACGACCAGACGCTGAACCAGTGGGAAGACGCGGCGGTGCGCAGCCAGTCCACCATGTCGCTGCTCAACTTCGGCCAGGGCGCGATCATCGCCGTCGGCGTCACCCTGCTGATGGTTTTCGCCGCCCAAGGCGTCGTCGACGGCCAACTGACGCTGGGCGACCTGGTGCTGGTCAACACCATGATGCTGCAACTGTTCCTGCCGCTCGGCTTTCTCGGCGTCATCTACCGCGCCCTGCGCTACGCCCTGGTGGACATGGATCAGGTCTTCCGCCTGCTCTCGCTGGAGCCGGAAATCCGCGACGCGCCCAACGCCCGCGAACTGACAATCCGCGAAGCGACCCTGAGTTTCGATCGCGTCAGCTTCGCCTACCAGCCCGAGCGGCCCGTCCTGCGCGACATCAGTTTCCGCATCGAACACGGCCAGAAAGTCGCCGTCGTCGGCCCCTCCGGCGCCGGCAAATCCACCCTGGCCCGGCTCATCTTCCGCTTCTACGACGTTGACAAGGGCCGCATCGCCATCGACGGACAAGACATCCGCCGCGTCACCCAGCGCAGCCTGCGCCGAAGCATCGGCATCGTCCCGCAAGACCCCGTCCTGTTCAACGACAGCATCCTGCAAAACCTCCGCTACGCCCGCCCCGACGCCAGCCGCCAAGAGATCGAAGCCGCCGCCCGCATGGCCGACATCCACGACTTCATCGTCAGCCTCCCCGACGGCTACGACACCATCGTCGGCGAACGCGGCCTCAAACTCTCCGGCGGCGAAAAGCAACGCATCGCCATCGCCCGCGTCGTCCTCAAAAACCCCGCCATCATGATCTTCGACGAAGCCACCTCCAGCCTCGACAGCCACTCCGAACGCAACATCCTCGGCGCCCTCGAAAAAGTCTCCCGGCAACGCACCACCCTCGTCATCGCCCACCGCCTCTCCACCATCATCGACGCCCACCACATCCTCGTCATGGACAACGGCCGCATCGTCGAACAAGGCTCCCACGACCGCCTGCTCGCCCAAGACGGCCTCTACGCCCACCTCTGGCGCCTCCAGCGCAAGGAACAGATCTAACCCACAAAAGCAATAACGAACGCCTTCCGCCAGCCCCACCCCTGGGAGCGCCGGCGTCCCGCCGGCCCACCCGGCAATGTCGGGCGCAGCCCGACGAGCCGAAAGCGCTCTCCCCCTCTTTCGCCCGCCCCCTCAGCGCCACACTCTCCACCGCCGTCATCCCGGCGAACGCCGGGATACAGTTCCCTCGGAAAAGGGCTTCCTCCTTAATCTCGAATAAACGGCATCGACCGGAGCGGGACTACGCAGTTGCTAGTCACTAAACAAAAACCCCAAGGATATCCCCCGCGCTTACCGGCAAGACGCCGACGCTCCCAGGAGAGGCCTGGGAGCGCCGGCGTCCCGCCGGCCAACCGGCAATGTCGGGCGCAGCCCGACGAGCCGTAAGGCTCTTCCCCCCCACTTCGCCCGCGCGCCGACTCGGGCAATCGGACAGGAAGTCCGATTGAGGCTTGTCCGCGCAAGGATGCGCGTACAAGCCGACCGACAAAGGCGCGCTGGCGAGGCGGAAAAAGGCGGGTGACGGGGGCGCCCTTTCTTTTGGTGACTTTTCTTTGGGCGAGCAAAGAAAAGTCA
>DRPO01000580.1 GCA_011330835.1 Gammaproteobacteria bacterium
CGGCGAACCGGCGCAATAGCTGGATCGGCAGGTAGCTGGGGTTGAGTTTCCAGCGTTTGCCTGGCAGTTCGAAGCCCTCCGGGCCGGGCACCACGATGTCGCCGAGCCCGTCGAGATGGCGAATCTCCCGCGCCTCGATGTTGTTCAGCACCGCCATGCCCAACTGGCGATAATCCTCCGAGCCCCACAGACGGCCCGCTTCGATCAGGGAATAGGCCAGCCACATGTCCGCGTCGCTGGCCGGGTTCGGGTCGAGAATCCGCCAGCGCCCGGCATCGTCCCGACCCCAGTGCCAGGCGGGAAGATGGCGGCGCAGGTCGCCCCGGGCGAGATTGTTGACGGTCCAGTTCAACACGCGTTCGAAAGCGGCGCGGTCGTTGGCCACCAGCGCGTGAAACAGGGAGTAGGCCTGGCCTTCCGAGGTGGTGCGCGCCTTTTGGCTGCGTTCGATCACCCGCCCGTCTTCCTGAATGAAGTATCGGGCGTAGGCGCTCCATTGTGGCCAGTCGTCCGGGCAGCTCCGGGCAATGGCCGGGAGCAGGGTGGCCAGCAGAATGACGATCAGTTTTCGCGGCGCCAGAGTCATGGTGGATCAGATCCCAGGAAAGAGCGGAGGTTCAACCGGGTTTGGGGCCGAAGCGGAAGCGGTTTTCGGCGTGGTTCTTGAGCATGATCTTCGTAATCAGCGACATACCCAAAATTACACTGGTAAACAGCAGCAGCAGGGCCATGATGTGGTGGGACAGATACCAGCGAACCCAGGTGAGCCATGGCAAATGGCCAACGTAGTAACTGGGCGCCAGCCGGAAACTGTCGACCCGACCGTTTTGCAGGACGGTGAGGTCGCCCTGGAAGCGGGCGATTCTGTCCGGCGTGTTGAGCGCGTCGGTGATCTGGCGATACTCGTGAGGCCGGCTGGCCGACAGCAGCAGGGTGGTTCGGTTCGCGGTCAGCGGCGACTCGAAACTGCTCACCATCACCAGGTTGGGGCCGACGTCGGTCAGAATCCGCTTGGCGTCCGGGACATGGGCGCTTTTTTCTCCCTTCCACCAAAGTTTCGCCCGCGTCCAGAAATCCAGCGGGCGAACTTTCCAGTAGCCGTCGGTGGTCCGCACGATGGGCATGCTGTCGCGCCATTCGTCGATCAGTGATTGTCTGTCATCGCCGCCGATCAGGATGATATCGCGCTCGGTCGCGTCCGCCGCCTGGGCGGGAAACAGAACGCTGACGCGAAACGCCGGATAGCCGGATGCGGCGCTCAGCTTGCCCAGCACGCCCAGCATGACGCTGATCTCCTCGGATTTCGGCGATTTGGGCAGGATCACGGCGGTTTCTGAGAGATCCGCGAGACGCGTGAACGGATAGCCGATATTGGCGAACTTGGCGTTATCGGGCATGCGAGCGTAGTGGGTCCAGTTCGTCAGGTCGAAATGCGAGTCGGAATCGATGCGGGTTTTCATATTGTCGGTATACAGGCTGGCGCAGGTTCGGGCGGCCTCATCGGGGAGCTGGATGTTGTAGTACAGCGATAGCGTGTTGAGTCCGGCGAGTTTATAAGTCTTGATGAACATCGATCCGGAATCCTCGATTTGCCGGATCGGGTATTGCGAACCATTGGGAGTTTGAACCGGTTCGGGCGGCGTTGCGCTCGTTTCCAGACGCAGGCTCTTGACCCATTCGCCATCGAGCAGCAGATCCAGGCTGCTTTCCCGATCCAGCGGCAGGTCGCTGTAGGCGTACCGGATGGCGACCGGGATTTCGTCCGAGCGCCAGTTGAACAGGTCGGGCGCCAGGCGGAAATGGATATCGATCCGGTCGGGGGCGATGCCATACTGGGTAAAGCCCTGGGGCGGTTCCAGTTCGCTGAAATAGGTTTTTTCGCCATCCTTCAGCCAGCGCGGCGCATCATAGGGCTTGCGTCTGGCGGGCGTCACGGTCTTGTCGAAATCGACTTTGTCTCCCGCCAGCGCCGCCTGACCGGACACCAGGGTGGTCGCCGCCGCCATCAGTTCGTGGTCGTTGCGCCCCTTGATGACCAGCAACTTGATGTATTCGCGCCCCTTGACGGGCAGTGAGCGCATCTCGACGCCGGGACCGTTGATTTTCAGATTCGGCAGGAAATCGTAATGGGTATCGGGCGTCGCCAACACCACGGCGTGACGCCGGGGCGCCGCATTGATCAGCACCGGAAACTCGATGGCGCGGTAATCGGCCTTGCCGCCGAACCAGGAGGCCAGCACGCC
>DRPO01000581.1 GCA_011330835.1 Gammaproteobacteria bacterium
CCTTCCGAGCAGCGCCGCCCCTCTTTTCCGATCCGCGGCCCGTATTCGCTGACGCGATTTGGCGCGCCGCCGCGACCGGGATAGACTCTTGCGGATACCAACAATCATCGAGTCCATCCATGAATATCGCCATTGTCGGCTGCGGTTTTGTCGCCGACTATTATCTCGGCACGCTGGCGCTGCACCCCGAACTGAAGCTGCTGGGCGTGCTGGACAAGCAGGCCGAGCGCGCGACGACGCTGGCCGAACGCTACCAGACGCGCCGCTATCGCGATCTGGACGAACTGTTGGGCGATGAGCGGGTCGAACTGGTGGTGAACCTGACCGACCCGCGCAGCCATTACGCCATTTCCCATGCCGCGTTGACGGCGGGCAAGCATGTCTACTCCGAAAAGCCCCTGGCGATGACCTTCGACGACGCCCGGGCGCTGACGGAACTGGCGGCGGAACGCGGGCTGGAAATCGGCTCCGCGCCGTGCAGCTTGCTGGGCGAGACGGCGCAAACGCTGTGGCATGCGCTGCGCGCGGGCGCCATCGGCAAGGTGCGGCTGGTCTACGCCGAGATGGACGACGGCATGGTGCACAAGATGCCCTACCGCAAATGGCGCAGCGAATCCGGCATTCCCTGGCCCTACAAGGACGAATTCGAAATCGGCTGCACGCTGGAACACGCCGGCTACGACCTGACCTGGCTGGCGGCCTGGTTCGGGCCGGCGGTCTCGGTGACTTCGTTCGCCTCGGTGCAGATTCCCGACAAGCTGCCGGATGAGCCGCTGGATATGGATTCACCGGATTTCTCGGTCGCCTGCATCCAGTTCGCCTCCGGCGTCGTGGCTCGGCTGACGTGCAGCATCGTCGCGCCCCATGACCACAGCCTCAAGATCATCGGCGACGAGGGCGTGCTTTACACCAACGACTCCTGGGACTATCACTCGCCCGTCTACAGCCGCCGCCTGATGAGCATCCGCCGCAAAACCTTCCTCAACCCGGTGAAAAAGCGCCACAAACTGTTGCAAGACAAGGTGGTCAAGATCAACACCCGGGGCGCGCAGAACATGGACTTCTCTCGCGGCCCGGCGGAACTGGCCAGCGCCATCCGCGAGCGGCGCCGCAGCCGACTGGGCGCCGATTTCTCGCTGCACGTCATCGAGATGGCGCTGGCCATCCACTACGCCCGCGAGCAGGGCGCGAGCTACCGAATGACCACGACCTTCGAACCCATCGAGCCGATGCCCTGGGCGCGGGGGGAAGCATCGTGATCCGGTGGGGATTTCTCGGCTGCGGGCTGGTGGCCCACGATGTCGCGGAAGATTTCGCCCTGGTCGGCGAGGCGACAATCCACGCGGTCGCGGCGCGGCGCATCGAATCCGCGCGCGCCTTCAGCCAGCGGTTTGGCGTTCCCGTGGTCCATGACTCTCTCGACGCCCTGCTCGCCGACCCCGATATCGACATCGTCTATATCGCCACGCCGCACCACCTGCATCGCGACCACTGCCTCGCCGCCCTGCGCGCCGGCAAGCCGACGCTCTGCGAGAAGCCGTTCACCACGGACGCCGCCTCCGCCGCCGAGGTCATCGACGCCGCCCGGGAGCAAGGCCTGTTCTGCATGGAAGCGATGTGGACCCGCTTCTTCCCGGCCATCCGCCGGATCAAGGCGCTGACCGACGCCGGCGAACTGGGCGAACTCCAGTGGCTGAGCGCCGATTTTGGCTACCCGACCTGGCGCGACCCGGCCAGCCGCTTCTTCGACCCGTCCCAGGCCGGCGGGGCCCTGCTCGATCGCGGCGTCTATGCCCTGTCGCTGGCGCAACACCTGCTCGGCGAGCCGGAAGCCATTGCGACATTGGCCACACATGGCGAAACCGGCGTCGATGAGCAGTCGGCCTGTCTGCTGCGCTTCCCCAACGGCGCGCTGGCCCAGCTCGGCGCCACCCTGAACGGCCTGACCGGCAACACCGCCATCCTCACCGGAACAAAGGGACGACTGCAAATCCTCGAACCGTTCTACCGCCCGGAACGCTTCGCCATCGAATACGCCAGCGCCGCCGAACCCGCCGGGCGCGGCGGCGGCTCCCGGCTGGCGCGCCACCCCGCCCTGAAAAAGCTCCGACGCCGACTCGCCCCCGTGCTCAAGGCGCGCCTGCGCGGCCAGCGATACACCCACCGCTGGCCCGGCAACGGCTACCAGTTCGAAATCGCGGAAGCCTGCCGCTGCCTGCGCGAGGGACTGACCGAAAGCCCGGTCATGCCGCTGGCCGACACGCTGGCCGTCATGCGCATGATCGACACCATCCGCAGCCATTGGGAACACTGAACAGCATGTCCGTAACCAATCCCCGCATCGCCTACCTCGTCAGCCAGTACCCCATGCTGTCGATGATCTTCATCATCCGCGAAGTACTGCAACTGCGCGAGATGGGTTTCGACATCGAAGTCGCCTCGATCAACGCCGCCGACCGCGGCGTCGAAGGCCTGACCGCCGCCGAAGCCGCCGAAGCCGAACTCACCCGCTATATCAAGCCGCAAGGACTCGCCGGCGCCGCCCAAGCGCATGGCAAGACCCTGCTCGCCAACCCCCGAGGCTACCTGCGCGGCTGGGCGCTGGCCTTCCGGCTGTCACAACTCGACCTGCGCGCCCTGTTCTACAACCTCATGTACCTTACCGAAGCGCTGATGGTCGGCGTCTGGATGGAAGAACGCGGCCTGCGTCACCTGCACGCCCATCTCGGCAGCCAGGCCGCCACCGTCGCCCTGTTCGTCAAGACCATTCACCACCACGGCTATTCGATCACCGTCCACGGCCCCGACGAATTCTACGACGCGCCCGGTCAATACCTGACGCAAAAAATCATCGCCGCCGACTTCATCTGCTGCATCAGCCACTTCGCCCGTAGCCAACTGATGAAACTCTCGCCCTACGAACACTGGTCCAAACTGGAAATCTCCCGGCTCGGCGTCGACCCCGGCGTCTTCACGCCGCGCCCCTTCGACCCCGCCCCGGAAACCTTCGAAATCATCTGCGTCGGTCGCCTCACCCCCGCCAAGGGCCAGCACATCCTCATCGAAGCCATCGCCCGGCTGCGCGACCAGGGCCGCAACCTGCGCCTGCGCCTCGTCGGCGACGGCGAAGACCGCGCCTCGCTCGAACGCCAAACCCGCCAGCTCAACCTCGACGACCACATCATCTTTGAAGGCGCCGTCAACCAGGACCGCATCCGCGACCTCTACGCCCGGGCCAGCGCCTTCGCCATCCCCAGCTTCGCCGAAGGCATCCCCGTCGTCCTGATGGAAGCCATGGCCATGGAAATCCCCTGCGTCACCACCCGCATCACCGGCATCCCGGAACTGATCGAGGACGGCCACAACGGCCTGCTCACCGCCCCCTCCGACATCGAAGGACTGGCCAACGCCCTCGCCCGACTGATCGACGACCCCGACCTGCGGAAAAAGCTTGGGGAAAACGGCAGACAAAAAGTCCTGAAGGAATACGACCTCAGCGCCAACGTCGAACGACTGGCCGGGATATTCCGGCGGCGGGTAACCACAGAATCGCGTCGCGCCACCGATTAGCGGCGCCAATGCGCTTCTGCTCGTCGGGCCGCGCCCGACATTGCCGGTTGGGCCGGCGAGACGCCGGCGCTCCCAGCCCTCCCTTGGGAGCGCCGGCATCTTGCCGGCAAAGCGTTCGACCACTACTGTCCCCCTCCTTTCAATGGCGATATCATTCTGACATAATGATTGCATTGAGTTCATTTCAAGGCAATGACTATGGCGATGATGACTGTGAGAAACATTCCCGATGAAGTACATCGCGCATTGCGCATGCGAGCCGCGCGGCATGGTCGCAGCACGGAGGCCGAGGTGCGCGCCATATTGCAAGAGTCGGTCAAGCCCGCGGGGCGGGTAAAACTCGGATCATTATTGGCGGAGATTGGCCGTGATGCGGGA
>DRPO01000582.1 GCA_011330835.1 Gammaproteobacteria bacterium
AGCCGTGTTGCTCGCCCTGGCGTTGCAGCCAGGCCTCCGCCGCTTCCTGGTGGACGATGGCGGGCGGCGGTCGGTCGGAGGGATTCGGGTATTTCTCCTTGTACTCGTCCAGCCGCGCTTCGATGATGTCGCGGCGGATGCGGCGTTTGCTGTTGTTGTCGGGCTTGCGGGTGACGACAGCGTTGGCGCGTAGTTCGAAGCGCAGCCGGTTACCGGGCTGTAAACGGGGTTCGAAGGGTTTGCTTGCAACAAGCAGCGAGCCATTCGCGGCGTTGGGTTCGCGCGCCGACAGCAGGTAATAGAACGGTGGCTGGCCGGGACGATCCTCGCGGCGATAGAGAAAATCCCGCTGCTGATCGGGCGCGTTGTCGAACAGATTCCAGATCATCTGGTGTTCGCGGTACAGGTTGGCGATCAGGCCGCTGCGACACTGGGCGCGGATGCCTTCCGGTGTGAAACTCACGCGGCTCAGATACATCATGAATCACCCCCCAGCCAAGCGTACTCGTCACGCGGCGCGAACTGCCAGCGGTGGCGGCTGGCAGGCTGATCGTAACGCGGGGCGCGGTAGTCGTGGTCGATGCCGGCGTTCATGCCCTGTTCCCAGTAATAGCGTGGCCGACACTTCCGGGGACGGGATGGGAGCAGGAACGCCAATTCGGGCGCGATGCAGTAATAGTCGAGCGCCGTTTTCAGGTTTTCCGCCGGAATGATCTCGGGGTTCAGTGGCGCGGCGGGCGGGCAGGACTTGCGTCCGAGATAGAGCGGAAACACCGGAGCCAGCAGCGCCTGTTCCAGCCGCTCCATGCCGTAATACGTGTTATCGGAGGTAACCGCGACCAGGTAGAGCGCATCCTGTCGATAGCTACGGAAGGAGAGCATGGCGCCGAGCTTGGTTTCGCGCAGTTCGTCGCGCCGGGTTTGCAGGTGCTGCTGCTTACGCGCGGATGGCGGTACCTGGATGGTGTGAAAATCCCGCAACGCCAGCCCCGGCGCCAGCAGCTTGATGCCGAAGCGGCAGGCATCGCGCAGCGCCCGTTGAGCCTCCTCGTCCTCCCGCCGGATGCCGAGGGCGGCGGCGAGCAGCCCAAGCAGGGCGGAGCGGCCCGGATGGTCGTCACTGGGGCGTTCCTGTCCCACCGCCTGTCCGCCCCAGGAGGCCAGCGGCGCGTAGAGTTGAAATACCAAGTAGTCTTCCATGTTCACTCCGTAACGAAGTCGATGATCTCTTGCAGGTGGCCTTCACCTGTGAGGGCATTGAGGCTGCGGCAGTCGTCGGCGCAGTCACCGTAGACCTTGTCGAAGTTATTCAGCTGATCTTTCAAACGCTCGACGGCATCTTCCAGGATGTTGTTTCCCCGCAGCGCCCCGAGGAAAGCCACCGACAGGCTGCGCGGTTGCTGGCTGCCTTTCTCCGCCAACAGATACGAGGTATAGGCGCGCGAGGCAAAGCTGTTCTGCTTGCCGGTGGGTGCGACCTTCGCCGCCGCTTCGGTCAACGCGGCGATGGCGCGATTCGCCAGCTCTTCATCGGCTTGCAGGTTTTCCACCAAGCGGTTGCGGTCGATACAGATGTAATGGTAGAAGACGCCGGAGCTGAAGCCGGCATCACCCATGTGGCCCGCGCCCGCGTCTTCCTCGTGGGTGTTGAGGTCATCCACGGCGGTAAAGAAATCATCCTCGATCTTGACCTGATTGACGGTGATGGCATGCGCCACCTGGGTCGCTGCTTCCACGTTGTAGGGGGGGTTGGATGCTAGCATGCGGCCGAAAAGGGCGATATCCACTGCCTTGGGGTTTTTGCGCAGCAGTTCCAGTTCGTCCTTTCCCGGCTCCCGGTCTTCCTCGGCCAAGGTACCTGCCAGCGCCTCGATGCCTTCCCACTCTTCTGGCGCGACGTGCGCCAGTTGTTCGATCTCCAGCGAGTCTTTTTTAAGCTTGCCGAACTGGCCGGCGATGGCGGCGGCCCATTTTTTTGCCTTGTTCTCCGATGCGCCTTTTTGAACCAACCGTTCGAATACCTGTTCGCCCAGCCGCTTGGTGCGGGTGCCGC
>DRPO01000583.1 GCA_011330835.1 Gammaproteobacteria bacterium
CAACTGTTGTCGGCGGCGGAAAACGTCGTTGGGGATACGGACAGCGACGAGGATTTGCGATTATTGTTGGCCCCCGGTTCATCCCTGGGCGGGGCCCGTCCCAAGGCGTCCGTCCGGGATCGAGACGGGCACCTTGCCATTGCCAAGTTTCCACACAGGGATGATGAGACCGACGCGGTGCTGTGGGAAGCGGTCGCGCTACGACTCGCGCAGAAGGCCGGTATCCCGGTCCCCGATTGGCGCATCGAGCCTGTGGCGGACAAACGGGTTTTGTTGCTGAGTCGCTTCGACCGGGTAGAAGACCGGCGTATCCCGTTTCTTTCGGCCATGAGCATGCTCGGGGCCAGTGACAACGAATCACGCAGTTATCTGGAATTCGTGGATGCCTTGCGTCGCTATGGCGCCAGCCCGAAACAAGACATGCAGGCGCTTTGGCGGCGCATCGTTTTCAACGTGCTGATTTCCAACACCGATGATCACTTGCGTAATCACGCCTTCCTCTATGTCGGCCCGGACGGCTGGCGACTGGCCCCCGCCTACGATCTCAATCCGGTTCCCACGGATATCAGGCCACGCATTCTGACGACGGCCATCGACCTCGATGACGGCACGGCCTCGCTGGATCTGGCGATGAGTGTCACGGGATATTTCGAGCTGGACGAAGGTGAGGCAAAGACGATTGCAGGCAAAGTCGGGCAAGCCGTGGCCACCTGGCGAGAAGAGGCGGCGCGAATGGGGCTGGCACACACGGAAATTGATCGCATGGCATCCGCTTTCGAGCATGAAGATCTGAGAAATGCGCGGGATCTTGCATGATTTGACAAGACGAAAGTTCCGCCGCTTGGCTACCCGCCCACGCACGGATCGCCCCGTCATTCCCGCGAAAGCGGGAATCCATGGATTCCGGGTCTCCGTTACACTCCGCCCGGAATGACGAGAAGAAACGAGGAATCAGCTATTGGGAGCTCCCCCATCGGGATCAAAACCTTCGAATTTCGAGAGGAAGCGGGACTTCAGTCCCGCTCTTGGCAACACCCATCGGAAGGCTGTTGCACAACGATCTTGTGTCTCTCGATATCGGCCTTGTACGCATCGGGCAAATCGTCCCAAACGAACAGGCCCACCTGAAGCGGCAGATCGCTCTCCTCGAAAGCCTTCCGCAGCCTTGCGCCTTTGCGCCGACAGCGGCGCGGTAAAACTCGCCAACTTGTGAAATCCAGTCGCGTGCGCTAATGTAAATTCATGCTTCGCCGTTTTCTGATGACATTGCTGGTGCTTTTGGTCGGATTCAATCTGGCGGCGTCCGCGTGGGCGGGCAGCGCTGTTGGCGGACCGGGGCGCGACAGCTCCCATCCAATGTCGGCGATGTCGATGTCCTCGCACCATTCCAGCCAGCAGATGCGGCAGGCGAAAGCCGGCCACTTCCAGAAAACCGCGCATTGCAAGCTCAAGTGCAATGGCGATTGCGGCTCGGATTGTTGCGCATCGGGCGTCTGCAATGCCTGTGGGCACTGCGCTGCCGCGGCGTTGTTCGAT
This sequence comes from Gammaproteobacteria bacterium, assembly GCA_011330835.1. GTDB lineage: Bacteria > Pseudomonadota > Gammaproteobacteria > UWMA-0217 > UWMA-0217 > HyVt-560. The sequence continues at coordinate 1,537 of DRPO01000583.1, forward strand.
GCGCCTCTCGATCTGACCTTGCAAGTTCCAACTTTTTCTCCCGTTTTCGTTTCCTGTTCTCTTGAGAAGGGCGAGCCGACGCCGCCTTTCCGTCCCCCTCTGCACACTTCATAGCTGACCCGGTCTTCGCATGGCGGGCCGTCCGTCGGTGGCAATGCCTTCGATGGCCGCCATCCCGCGAGTCACGGGTTCACCATCCCGACCGAATCACGATTTCGGTCTTACGACTGTGATGACTGCTATGGAGTTTGTCTATGTTTACCCGATTTTTCCCCGCGCCCGGCGAAGGGCGCGAAACGGTGGTCTCCGGATTGCCGACTGTTCCTGACCCTGGGCGACGCCGCTTCGTGACGGGGCTGGCGCTGGGCGGCGCCGCGCTCGGCGTGGGCCTTCCTGCCCGTTTACTGTTCGCCGACGTCAATGCCGGCCACAACGGGCCGGCGGTATTGAGCGGCTCACGGTTCGACCTGTCCATCGGCTACAAGCCGGTCAACATCACCGGCAAACAGCGCATGGCGACGGCCATCAACGGCTCGGTTCCCGCGCCGGTGCTGCGCTGGAAGGAAGGCGATACGGTGACGCTCAATGTGACCAATCATCTCGCGGTCGATTCGTCGATTCACTGGCACGGCATCATCCTGCCGAGCGCGATGGATGGCGTGCCGCATATCAGCGACGGCTTTTCCGGCATCAAGCCGGGCGAGACATTCCAGTATCGCTTCAAGGTCCGGCAATCCGGCACGTACTGGTACCACAGTCATTCCGATTTTCAGGAACAGACCGGCATGTACGGCGCGATCGTCATCGACCCGATCGAGCCGGAGCCGTTCAGCTACGACCGCGACTACGTGCTGGTGCTCTCGGACTGGTCGGATGAAAAGCCGGAGCGCATCTACGCCAAATTGAAGAAACTCAGCCATTACTACAACCGGCGGGAACGCACCGTGGGCGAGCTGCTCGACGAGATCCGCCGCAAGGGGGTGGCCCGCACCTGGGCCGATCGCGCGATGTGGAACCAGATGCGCATGAGCGATCGGGATATTTCCGATGTCACCGGCTATACCTATACCTTCCTGATGAACGGTCAGCCTCCCGCCGATGGCTGGGTGGGGCTTTTCAGCAAGGGCGAGAAACTGCGGCTGAGGATCATCAACAGCTCGGCGATGACCTTTTTCGACGTGCGCATCCCCGGCCTGAAGATGACCGTAGTCGCGGCGGATGGCCAGTATGTCGAGCCGGTCACCGTCGATGAGATCCGGCTGGGCGTCGCGGAAACCTACGATGTGCTCGTCGAGCCTTCCGACGATCGCGCCTGGACGGTCTTTGCCCAGGCCATCGACCGGTCCGGTTACGCCCGCGGCACGCTGACGCCCGACCCGTCGCTGCGTGGCGAAGTCCCCCCGATGGATCCCCCGCCCATCCTCACTCACACCGACATGGGCATGAACATGGCGGCCATGGGCCATGGCGGTCACGACATGGGCGGCATGAAATGCGGCGCGTCGATGATGAAGATGGATCACGAAAAGATGGGAGCGATGGGCATGACCCG
>DRPO01000584.1 GCA_011330835.1 Gammaproteobacteria bacterium
ATCAGCTACGGCGGCAGCCCGCGCGCCACCATCGCGCTGGATCGCTGCGCCCGCGCCCACGCCTGGCTCCAGGGCCGCGACTATGTTTCGCCGGAAGACGTGCAGACCATCGCCCACGAGGCGCTGCGCCACCGCATCCTGATCTCCTACGAGGCCGAAGCCGAAGGCGTCAACAGCGACCAGATCATCGACGAACTGATTCGGCTGACTCCGGTGGCGTGATGGCGGCGAAGCGTTCCAACAGCGACGCGGCCCTGCTCAATCCGGCCACCCACGCCTCGGCGAAGACCCTGATCGGCCTCCAGCAAACCGCGCAAAAGCTGCGCCTGGAACGCCGGATCCCCGCCTCGGCGGCGATGGCCGGCAACCACATTTCACGGTTTCGCGGTCGCGGCATGGACTATGCGGAATCACGGGTCTACCAGCCCGGCGACGACAGCCGCGCCATGGATTGGCGGGTCACCGCCCGCGCCGGCAAGCCGCACACCAAGCTCTACCAGGAAGAGCGCGAACGGCCCGTCATGCTGCTGGCGGATTTCAGCCCCAGCCTGTTCTTCGGCTCGCGCAAGGCGCTCAAATCGGTTATCGCCGCGCAAACCGCCGCATTGCTGGCCTGGGCCACCGTCAGCCACGGGGACCGCATCGGCGGCCTGCTGTTCAACGGCCAGCACAAGGAAATCGCGCCGCGCAACGGCCAGCGCGGCGCGCTGGAAATCATCCGCCAACTGGTGCGCTACAGCGATCCCCGACGGGGCCTGGCCAACCCCGACGGCGACGCCAATGACTTCAACGAGGCGCTGAAACGGCTGCGCCGCACCGTCCGCCCCGGCTCGCTGGTCTTTCTCATCAGCGATTTCTACGGCGTCGACGACGACACCGACCGCCACCTGCGCCGCCTCAACCAGCACAACGACCTGGTCGCCATCCAGATCCTCGATCCGCTGGAGCAGGCCGCCCCGCCGCCGGGCCGCTACGCCGTCACCGACGGTCGGCAATTTGGCGTCCTCGACACCCGCTCGCGGCGCGTCCGCGAACAGTACGAGAGCTGGTTCCGCGAACGCGAACAGCGCCTCGGCGAACTGATGCGCCGCCACCAGATCCCGCTGCTCACGATCCGCACCACCGACGATCCCAGCGAAAAGCTGCCCACCTGGTTCGGCTCCTCGCGCCGTCAATCCCTGCAAGCCCGCTCCCGCGCCGCATGAACGCCCAGACGCCGCCAGCCACACCTGGGAGCGCCGGCATCCCTGCCGGCGACAATGCCCTGCAACTGGCCGACATTCACCTCCCCGCCCAGCCAGACTGGTGGCCGCCCGCCCCCGGCTGGTGGCTCCTCGCCGCGCTGCTGCTCGCCGCGCTGACCCATGGCGTCATCCGAGCCCTGCGCTGGCGCAAACGCCGCCGACAACAACAGATGATCGACTCGACCCTCGCCGAACTGCGACAGCAATTCGCGCGCGGGGAGACCCAGGCCGCCATCGCCGGCCTCAACCGCCTGCTGCGCGCGCTGGCGCTGATGCACTTCCCGCGCGAGGAAACCGCCAGCCTCACCGGCGAACAGTGGCTCGCCTTTCTGGATCGCGGCGCACAGACCCATGATTTCAGCCAAGGACCCGGCCGCGTGCTGGGCGAAGGCCCCTACCAGACGCACGCGCCAAAGGATCTCGACACGGACGCCCTGCTGCGCCTGACCCGCCGCTGGATCGACGCCGTCACCCGGGGCGAGGAACCGGTGAAGCCGCTCTACGACGCGCCGAAGCGCCGGCGCTGGAGGGCGGCGTGACCCATCTGCATTTCCTCTGGCCCTGGGCCTTCGCCCTGCTGCCGCTGCCCCTGCTGGTCGCCTGGCTGGCTCCGCGCGCCGAGGAACAACGCCCGGCCGCGCTGCGCATTCCGTTCTTCACCGCGCTGCGCGGCGGCATCAGCGCGCCCGGCGCCCGGCGTTCGCGCCTCTGGCTGGCCCTGGCCGCGCTCGGCTGGCTGGCGCTGATCGTCGCCGCCGCGCGACCCCAATGGGTCGGCGACAGCATCGAGGTTCCGGTCTCCGGTCGCAGCCTGATGCTGGCGGTGGATATCTCCGGCTCGATGGCCACCGAGGACATGGTCATCGGCGATCGCGCGATGGACCGGCTGACCGCCGTCAAGGCCGTCGCCGGCGATTTCATCCAGCGCCGCGAGGGCGACCGCATCGGCCTGATCCTGTTCGGCTCGCGGGCCTACCTGCAAGCGCCGCTGACCTTCGACCGCAAGACCGTGCGCACCCTGCTGGACGAAGCGCAAATCGGACTGGCGGGGCGTCAGACCGCCATCGGCGACGCCATCGGGCTGGCCATCAAGCGGCTGCGCAGCCAGCCGGAGGCCAACCGCGTGCTCATCCTGCTCACCGACGGGGCCAACACCGTGGGCAACGTCGACCCGCTCAAGGCCGCCGACCTGGCCGCGCAGGAAGGCATCCGCATCTACACCCTTGGCGTCGGCGCGGATTCCCAGCTCATCCGCACCCCGTTCGGCCTGACCCGGGTCGGCGGCTCCGATCTCGACGAACCCACGCTCAAGGCCATCGCCGCCAAGACCGGCGGCGAGTATTTCCGCGCCCGCGATGTCGAGGGCCTGTTCAAGATCTACGCGCTGCTCGACCGCATCGAACCGGTCTCGAAGGATAATCTCAACTACCGGCCCGTCACCGAACTCTACGGCTGGCCGCTGGCGCTGGCGCTGCTGATGAGCCTGTTGACCGCGCTGGGGCGGGCCGGCGTTTTCCGATTGCCAGCGGCATGGCGGGAGCGCGTCCATGCCTGAGCTGTTCCATTTCCAGCATCCCCAATGGCTGTGGGCGCTGGCGCCGCTGACTCTGGTCCTGCTCTGGCTGCGCCAGCGCGACCGCCAGGACAGCCAGTGGCGGGATGTCATCGACCGCCCCCTGCAACCGTTGCTGCTGACCGGCGGCGGCGATGGCCGGCGCGCGCGCTGGCTGGCGCCGCTCGGCATCGGCTGGCTGATCGCCACGATCGCGCTGGCCGACCCGGTCTGGCAGCGCAAGCCGCAGCCCGTCTTCCAGACCGACGCCGCGCGCGTGATCGTCCTCGATCTGTCCCGCTCGATGACGGTCGCCGATCTCAAACCCTCGCGGATGGCGCGCGCACGCTACAAGGTCGAAGACATCCTCAACAGCGGCCAGGAAGGGCTGACCGGACTGGTCGTCTTCGCCGGCGACGCCTTCACCGTCACCCCGCTGACCCGCGATGTCGACACCATTCGCGCCCTGCTGCCCTCGCTCGAACCCGCCATGATGCCGGTGCAAGGCAGCCGGGCCGACCTCGGCCTGCTCAAGGGCGGCGAACTGCTGCGCCAGTCCGGCAACCGCCACGGCCAGATCATCCTCATCGCCGACGGCGGCCCAGTCAAGGAAACCACCGCCGCCGCCCGCAAGCTCGCCGCCAAGGGCTACCGCATCGACGTCATCGGCGTCGGCACGCCCGTTGGCGGCCCGATCCCCGGCCTGCATGACGCCCAGGACAAACCGATCATCGTCCCGCTTCAGGAAAAACTGCTCAGAACGGTCGCCAGCGTCGGCGGCGGGCGCTACCTGCCCGTCGCCAGCGGAGCCGATGCGCTGCAAACCCTGCTGGCCGCCGGAACAGCCGAAAACGCCAACGCCGTCGACAAACTCGACGCCCGCCAACAGCAATGGCGCTCCAACGGCCCCTACCTCACCCTGCTATTGATCCCGCTGGCCGCCCTCGCCTTCCGGCGCGGCTGGCTGGTCAGCCTGCTGCCGCCGCTACTCCTCCTCGCCCAGCCCGGGCCGTTGCTCGCCTCGCCGCTCGACGGCCTCTGGCTGCGCCAGGATCAGCGCGCCGACCGCGCCTTGCGCCAGGGGCAATATCAACAAGCGGAAAAACTCGCCAGCGACCCCCTGCGCAAGGGCAGCGCCGCCTACCGCGAAGGCCGCTACCAACAGGCGCTCCAGGCCTTCTCGCAAGCCAGCGGCGCCGACGCCGACTACAATCGCGGCAACGCCCTCGCCCGGCTTGGCCGATACGAAGAAGCCATCAAGGCCTATGATCAGGCCCTGGCAAAGCGCCCAGGCATGCAAGACGCCATCCGCAATCGCGAGGCCGTCAAGAAACGCCTGGAAAAACAGAAGCAACAACAGCAAAAGAATTCCCGGAAACAAAAGAACGATCAATCCTCACCATCGAAACAATCCTCTCGGCAACAACAGAGCCAGCAGAAACAGCAGCAGGGGCAATCCGCACAAAAACAACAAAAACAGAACGCCCAACAGAAACCATCGGACGACCGGAAAAACGCCGACAAAACCCAATCTTCCAGCCAGCAACAGTCAGGCATAACATGAGAAAGATGCAAAAGTTTTCAACCAACCTGTGCATCTA
>DRPO01000585.1 GCA_011330835.1 Gammaproteobacteria bacterium
CAGGTCAACGAGGCTGGCCGATCCGGGGGGGTACGGTTTGATGCCAAATGTCGCGCAATGGTTATTCACTGCGACATTTCTGTTAACAGCACGATAACCCCCGGAGATGCAGATATGAAGAGAACCACTAAACCGATTGTCACGGCGATTGCCGCCGGGCTGATTGGTTTGTCCGCGGTCGGCCAGGCAGGAGCGGCGGATTCATTACAGGATGTAATGAAGCAGCGCGGATTGACCGAGAAAGATATGTTGGCGGCCGCCAAGACTTACACCCCGACAGGCAGCCGCGATGAATACCTGGTGTTTAGTTCTGGCGGACAGAGCGGCCAGGTGATCGTCTATGGCGTCCCGTCGATGAGGATTCTCAAGTACATCGGCGTGTTTACCCCGGAGCCGTGGCAAGGCTATGGTTTCGATGACGAGTCCAAGGCGGTGCTTGCCCAGGGGCGTATCAACGGCAAGGATATTACCTACGGCGATACCCACCATCCGGCCTTGTCGGAGGAGAATGGCGACTATGACGGCAAATACCTGTTCATCAACGACAAGGCCAACCCCCGTGTTGCCGTCATTGATCTGAAGGACTTCGAGACCAAGCAGATCGTCGTCAATCCGCTGTTCAAATCCGATCACGGCGGCGCGTTTGTCACCCCGAACACCGAGTTCGTAATGGAGGCAAGCCAGTATCCGGCGCCTTACAGCAAGGACTTCGTCCCGCTGAGCGAATTCAATACCAAGTACCGGGGCGGACTCACCTACTGGAAGTTCGACAAGGAAAAGGGACGCATCCAGCCGGAGAACTCCTTTACCTTCGAGCTGCCTCCGTATAGCCAGGATTTGTCCGACGCGGGCAAGGGGCCATCCTACGGCTGGGGTTTCACCAACTCTTTCTGCTCGGAGCGTTATGTTGGCGGCATCGAAAAAGGCCGTCCGCCGTTCGAGGCCGGATGCTCCTCCAAGGACACCGACTTCCTGCATGTGACGAACTGGAAAAAGGCGTCCGAACTGGTCGCGGCGGGCAAGATCGGCAAGAAGGTCAACGGCATGACGCTGATCTCGCTCAAAGAGGCGGTGGACAATCAACTGCTTTATCTGATCCCGGAGCCTAAAAGCCCGCACGGCGTGGATGTCGCGCCGACCGGCGACAAGATCGTTATCAGCGGCAAGCTCGACAGCCATACCTGGGTGTATGACTGGAACAAGATCAAGAAAGCCATGGCCGCGAACAAGTTCGAAGGCAAGGATCCCTACGGCGTGCCGATCATTCCCTTGAATGATGTCTTGCACACCTCCGTGGCCGTGGGTCTGGGCCCATTGCACACCCAGTTCGACGCCAAACCGTGCGTGGCCTATACCTCGATCTATGTGGACTCGATGATCACCAAATGGGACTACTGTAAAGGGAAAGTGCTTGATCAATTGCCAATCCACTACAACGTCGGCCACCTCATGGCGATGGAAGGCGATTCCATTCATCCCGACGGCAAATACCTGGTTGCGCTCAACAAGCTGGCGATCGACCGGTTTAACCCCGTGGGGCCGTTGCATCCGCAAAACCATCAGTTGATCGATATCTCCGGCGACAAGATGCAACTGCTGTACGACATGCCGATCCCCTTGGGCGAGCCTCACTACGCCGTATCCATCAAGGCCGACAAGCTCAAGCCCGCGGTGCGTTACCGGTCGGGAACCAACTCGCGCACCGACGAGCGTTCAGAGTGGAAAACGCGCGCGGGTCGCGAAAAGATCGAGCGCAACTGCGACGCCAGCGGCAAATGCACGGTGAATGTCTATGGCACCACGATTCGTTCGCATATCACGCCTGAAATCATCGAAGTGACGGAAGGCGATACCGTGTCGATCCATCTGACCAACCTCGAGCGCGCCGAAGACGAAGTGCACGGGTTCGCGATGTACGGCCAGAATGTCCAGCTCTCCATCGAGCCGGGTAAAACGGCGTCCACCACCTTCGTGGCGGACAAGGCTGGCGTCTATCCCTACTACTGCACCGAGTTCTGCTCCGCCCTGCACCTCGAAATGGAAGGTTATCTGCTGGTTCAGCCCAAGGGCTACAAGGCGACCGAGACCGGCCTGAAAGAGGGCACCCAGTACACCAAGGCCGACTATGACAAACAGGTCAAGACCAATATCGAAACGCAAAAGGTCATTGATCAGGTCGTCAGCTTCATTACCAGCCACAACTACAAGGACTTCCCGACGGTTGTGGCCCTGGTCGAAGACGCGACAGACCAGCTTGGCTTCGCCGAAGGCGCGAAGAAAAAGGCTGAAGAGTTCGCGGCCAAGGGTGACTGGAACAAGGCCATGGGATGGGCCAACCAATGGTGGCAATACCAGGTCAAGACCGCTGATCTGGGATTGCGCGCCAAAACCTATCTGGAAGAACACGGAGCCAAGAAAGTCAAGTAGGTCTGGTTCTCCAGTCAACCGAGAACAGAGGGGGGCGATTCGCTCCCCTCCTGATTTCTGAAACTGATTATCCGTACAAATTGCGAGGATAAATCAATAACCCACGAGGCATTTATGAACTATCGAAACGCAATGATGACGACGCTGGTCTTGACCCTGCTGGCCGGCGGCCAGATGGCGGCGGCCGGCGATGGCGCGGCGCTGTACAAGGAAAAAACCTGCGTCGCCTGCCACGGCCCCGACGGCAAAAAGCCCTTGCTTCCCGTCTATCCCAAATTGGCGGGGCAGAACAAGGCGTACATGGCGCAGCAAATGAAGGATATCAAGAGCGGCGCGCGCGCCAATGGCCAGACCGCGGCCATGAAAGGCATCATGCATCTTGTATCAGATGATGATATCGAAGCCTTGGCCGATTATCTTTCAAAAGTAAAACCTTGATCAAGATTAACGATCCGACCCTGATTTGAGATAGCTCAAAACCGCGTCGATTCACCGTGATAACGTGCAATGGCGCAAGAATATTTGGAGAGACAGATGAACAAGCGACTATTGACCTTAACCCTGACCGCGATTGCACTGGGCGCCTTGTCGAGCGCCAACGCGGAGTGGATGCAAAAAGGCGGCGAGTTCGAGAAGGCCATCGACCTCAAGCCGGATATTGAAAATGGCCGGGATATTTTCGAAGTGTGCGCGGCCTGCCATTTGACCGAAGGTTGGGGAAAGAAAGACGGCACGTTTCCTCAATTGGCCGGCCAGCACAAGGAGGTGCTGATCAAGCAGCTCTCGGATATCCGGGCCAAGAACCGGGATAATCCCACCATGTACCCGTTTGCGTTGCCGGAAGCCATTGGCGACGCCCAGGCCCTGGCCGATGTTGTGGGGTATATCGAAAAATTGCCCATGAACCCGGACAACGGCAAGGGAAAATGGGAAAAAGGAACGCCGGAATACGAGCAGGGAAAAAAATTGTTCGAGGAGAACTGCGTCAAATGCCACGGCAAGAACGGCGAGGGTGACGCCAAGAAATTCTATCCGAAAATCCAGGGTCAGCATTACGAATACATGTTGCGCCAATTCAAATGGATCGAAGCGGGCAAGCGCCGCAACGCCAATCCGGACATGATGAAGCAGATCAAGAATTTTTCGGACAAGGATCAGGAAATGGTGATCAACTACGCCTCGCGCATTCCGGTGCCGAAGGAAGATCTCGCGCCCTCCAAGGACTGGACCAATCCGGACTTCGACTGACGGCTGGCCGTCGATTCCCCGCGCCATGACGCGGGGTTGTCCCCTGATATCGATAAGGATCCCCGTTGATCCACGATGGGAGTTGCTCGCATGACACGTAACGACAAACGCTTTGTGATTTCCAGCGCGCTGATTCTGGCGGCGGCGGGGTTGCTGGTAGCCATCTACTTTGCGCCGATCTGGTGGGTGTCCCTGACCGCGCCGAATTATCCGAAAGAGGCGTTTCCGGACGGGGTCCGAATTCATTTCCATATGAATGGCGTTTTCAATGGATGCAAGAAGGTCAATAAAAAGGAGATCGAGGAAGACGAGGCGCTGGATTGCGTCCATGAAATGGACACGATCAATCACTACGTCGGGATGTATCCGATTGCCGCCGGCGGCGTGATCGAGCGGGCGTTTTCTCCCTTTCTGGTCGGCTTGCTGGTGGTGATGCTGATCGGCTTCATGTGCCGTCGGCCAAAAATCCGGCTTGTCATCATGAGCATTGGGTTCGGCGCGATCGCGGTGTGGATGGCGATGACCTGGTATGGCAAGGACGGTTTGAAATACCAGAGCGCCGGTTATCTGCAGGCGCTGGTGGCGGCGCTGGACCAGGATACCGAAAAGGAAAACGGACCGCCGGGCGCTTCGGGCAACGATATTATCGAGCGCCTCAGGGCGTCCCTGGAAAAATCCGAGGCCGCCGAAAAGCACAAGCGCGCCGAGGATTCGGAAAAGGCCGAAAACATCGCCCACCTTCGCGCGACTTTCGAACGGTTTCAGCAGCGATTGCCCGCGGCCGAGAGAGAGGCCTGGAACGGCAGCGGCGCGCAAATGATGCGCTGGCATTACAAGGCCAGCCTCGGGCGGTATTTCAACAATCCGGCTGAAATCAACCCGATGGTCAAGACCATGTCCACCGTCGCCAATATCGTCTTCTGGGGCATTATCGCGGCGATGCTGTTATTGCTGTGGGGCGCGCGCAAGAACAGCGGCGTTCTTTACTGGCTGCTGATCCTGGTTCCGATGGCGTTGCCGGTATTTTTCGTCATCGAATATTCGGGTTGGCTGTGGTGGTACGGGCATCGTCTCAACGACATGGGCGCTTTCACGGTCAAACCCTTCATGCCGACGGTGTTGGGCCAGGGGAAGGTGGCGCAGTTCACGACGCATTCCTATCCCTATACCGGGTTTTATCTGATGCTGATTCTGAGCGTGTTGCTGGCGCTGGCGGCGCTTATGCGCTTCAAGATGTCGAAAGACGATGCGTGAACGGGCATGGCGTCAGTGGATAGGGATGGCGAGCGCCGCGGGATGTTTGCTGGTCTTTCAATCCGTCGCTTGCGCCGCCTATCCGTCTTTCCAAAAGCTGGTGGATGCGACGGAAGAAAATGGCGTCCTCACGCCGCCGCCGGGCACCTACGCCGGGCCGGTCGTCGTTGACAAGCCGATGGTGATCGATGGCCGGGGCAAGGTCACGATCGACAACGGCGGCAAGGGCACGGTGATTCGGCTCAATACCGACGGGGCCACGATCAAGGGGTTGCGGCTGACCGGTTCGGGCGAATCCACGAACATGATCGACGCCGGGGTTCAGGTGCGCGGGAATTTCAATGTCATCAAGGATAACGTGATCGACGATTGTCTGTTCGGCGTCGATTTGCAGCAGTCGAAAAACAATATCGTGCGGCGCAACCGCATCAGCTCGAAACTCAAGTTCGGTCTCGGACAGCGCGGCGATTCGGTGAGGCTGTGGTACAGCTTCAATAACAAGATTACCGACAATATCACCGACAACGTTCGCGACATGGTGGTCTGGTACTCCGCCGACAATGAAATTCTCAGAAACCAGGGCTCCAACAGTCGCTATTCGCTGCATTTCATGTACTCGCGGTACAACCTGGTCGAAGGCAATGTGTACAACAAC
>DRPO01000586.1 GCA_011330835.1 Gammaproteobacteria bacterium
AGCAATTTGATGCCATCCGCCGTGCCCCAGACCACCTGCTGCTTGCCAATCCGGAAGTCCCAGCCGCCCAGGCTCGTGTCGACGTACAACTCGCGCAGATAGTCATGCTGGGTATAGTCGTTGTGTCCCTTGAGGTCATTGTTGACGCCTTCGGTGTCGTAGATCAGATTGATCTCGGCGTGTAGTGACGCATTGTCCGAAATATCCCCGTTGATGAATCCTTTTGCCGTGAATTCCGATTTCAGCAAGTCGCCAGCGGAGTGAATGGAGCCTTCTGGTTCGCCAGTGATCGGGCCATCCTTGCGATACAGCGACGTTTCGTTTTTCAAATAACCGGTCAGTTCGAATTCTGCTTGGGCCGACGGCGATATCACTATGGCGACGGCCGCGGCCAGAAGAGTTTTCGTGGGGATGTGCATGGCGCCTCCTAAAGAGTTTTTTTGTGAATGAGTCTAATCTGGAAGCCCGGCATGGGTTTGCCGGGCTTCCAGGATGATTATTGCTTGATCTTGCGAAGTGTTTTTTCAGACCACCAGGATGGTTTCAGTTTCGGATCATTGACCTTGGTCACCGTGGGAGGAATGACCGCCCAGGTTTCATGACCGGTCGTCAGCGTCTTGCCGTACCAATAGGCCCAGGACATGGCGCGCGGATCGTCCACGGATTTTTCCTTGGTCCAGCTGCGGTCGATGACCTTGATCTTCTTGCCGTCCTTGAAATATTCGGTGCGCAGGTCGGCAAAGGATTTCTTGTCGATATAGCTGATGCGATAGTCGTACCACCAGTTGGAGAACTTGGTCGTGCTTTTCAGCTTGTAAACGCCCGTGCCCTTGGCGCTGCAATCCGCTTCGGGGAGATGTCGGGTGTAACGGTTCTTTTCGTTGTCCGCCAGCTTCATGGCGCCGAGACAATCATTGAAGGTTTCCTCGCCCAGCAGTTCGTGGTTTTCGTGCTCGGGCTTGCGCAGCGTTACGTCGCCGAAAGTGAAGTCGGACCCGCCCCAGGCGTCGTCATGCGCGGGCTCGGCGAAACGCCGGATCTTGCGCAGCGAGGGCAGCCAGATCGCGTAGGACTGACTCTTGCCGGGATCCTTGAAGTCGGTGATCAGCATGCCGGTTCCCCGCAACTTGCCGGAGTGGAAGATCGCCAGATCCTTGGAGCGCACCGACGGATCGTCGTCGTAGGCGTTGTTCAGGTAGCGGGTCAGGGTGACCGTCGTTGGCTTGCGACCGGCGACCTTGTTGATCAATACCGTGATGTCGCGACCTTTCTTGACGATGGAGTAATTGTCCATCGAATAAAAATGGTTGACGAAATAGACCTGGTCGGCGATCTCCTTGGCTGATGGCGTCCCGGATGGGTAGGGCAGGCTCCGGTCGACGGCGCCTGCCGACGCGGTGGCGAGCGCCAGGCCCAGGGTTGCGGCTATGCGCGGAAATAAAGGCAGCTTGATCATAGAGGCGATCTCCTGTTGGTTAACTCGGATTACGGCGGCGCGTGATTGAATCAGACGTCCGCTGTAAGGGTTTCTGCGATTATAGCGGAAAATTCACTGGAAACACTATGAAAATTATTGACGACAAAACTCCGATTTATCAATCGGTTATGTATTAAAATAGGTATATTATAACTTAGTAATTTAGCGATATAATTATATAGCGTATTTCACTGTGTGGAGATGATTTGGGGAGGGTCGTTGGTTTCTTGCGCCGAAAGCGTTTTGAAGGAAGTTTCTTTGGCCAAGTGGTTGGCTAGTCAACGATGAAAAAATCGATGATCCAGTCAAGCCGCACCTCGATCGGGTTTCCAGCCAGGACGCCGACGAGAAATTCCGCTTGGTCGCGGGTGATCAGATCAACCGGAATGATCATGTCGTCGTGGGGGGCGGCTTCAGGCGGGCGCCATTTCAGGCGCAGCTTCCGGCGATGCATGATGGCCAGTTCGAGCTGGCTATGGAGGCCGCAGTCGATGGGAGAGTAGTCGTTCATCGCGGCGATTTCGAGGCTCTGACGGCTATCGACGGCTGGCAGTACTCTCCCAGTTCAGCGGCGAAACGGGCGACCACCCGGGACAACGCGGCCACGTAGTCAGCGTAGCCGTCGCCATCGACCTTGACGCGGATATGGCTGTGCCCGCTGGCCAGTTCGTTCTTGCCCCGCTCATCGAACAGTTGCCAGCGCGCCGCCAGGACGACTTCACCGCCCAGCTTGCCGTCGAAGCGCGAGATGTTGATGCGTATCTGGAAATCAGGGCGTTGGCGGCTGTTCCAGGGATAGATCAGTATCCGGTTGGTTCCGAGAATGAGTTCGAGCTGATCCGCCAGTGTTTGCAAGAACTCCCGTTTCAGCGAGCCGGCCCACTGGTGGTATTCCGCGCGGGTGATGCGATGGCTGGTTTCGCGGGTCACGATCTGTGGTCGATCCAGCATCTGTGGAAATTCCAGGGGGCCCAGGCCGATGGAGACGTCATTGCGGGCTTTTTCCGGCGCGGGGGCGTCGGCGCTGCTCAAGGCGTAGAAACGGGTCTTCGTCGTGCTGACGCTGGCGCATCCCGCGCTCATCGCGATCAGGCCCAGAACCAGCCATTGCAGAAAACGATGGGGCATGTCAGTTCTCCGGTTTGCCGAGTAGCAGCGCGTTGGGGTGACGTTCCAGAAAATCGGTCAGGTTCTCGAACGAGCGCGCGGCGGATGAGAGTTCGTCGATCAACTGGCGCAGGTCGTAGAACAGCGGCGAGTCTTCCCCGATGACATCATTGGCGGTGGACAGCGTGGCGCGCAGTTGTTGAAGGGAGGCGTCCAGCTGGTCGGTCAAGGGGCCCACGCGCTGGCTGAGTTGATGGCTGATGGTCTTGGCGTCGGCGATGACCTGGCTGAGATCCTGGAACGATTGTTGGGTTTGTTTCGAGGCCACGATGTTTTTCAGCCCCTTGATGGTCTCGCGCAGGTCATCGGATATTTCCACGATGGGTATCTGGCCCACCTTGTCGAGCAGTTCGGTGGCGTTGCGGGTAATCTTGTCCAGCGCGGCGGGCACGGTTGGAAATTCAGCATAGGCGCCATCGTGATAGACGATTTTCGCCTCGGGAGCGTCGGGAACGAATTCGAGCTCCACGTAGAGCTGGCCGGTCAGCAGGTTGCCGGACTTGAGTTCGGCGCGCAGTCCCCGGGAAACCAGCGTATCGGTGACGTGAACTTCCTCAGGAATCTTGCCATCGATGTGGATCCGGTCCGTATGCAGGCCGATCAGCACCGGTGTTTTGACTTCCAGGGTCTTGGCGTTCATGACCAGGTCGATATCCAGTACTTCGCCGACCTTCATGCCCTTGAACTCGACCGGCGCGCCCTTGCGCAGACCGCGCAGGGAGCTGTCGAAATTCAACACGAAAAACTTGTCGGGCTGATAGGAGCCCTCGTCGATTTCCTCCAGACTGGCGTGCAGCGTAAACACCGTGTTGTCTTTCGCGGGTTTCGAATGCTTCAGGTCATCCGGCGTATCGAATGCCACGCCCCCCGAAAGCAGCGCGGTCATGGATTCCAGGTCGGCCTTGATGCCATCGGTGTCCAGTTTGACGTTGAAGCCGCTGGCGTTCCAGAACCGGCTGTTGCTGTGAACCAGTCGGGCGTAGGGTTGGTGAATGAAAATCTGCACCTCGACGCTTTTCCCGTCGTCGGCCAGACTGTACCGGGTGACCTCGCCGACCTGAATCTGGCGATAGTAGACCGGTGAGCCGATATCCAGCGAGCCGAGCGTGCTGGCGCGCAGCAGAAAGCGTTTGCCCCGGCTGGAGGAATCGATTTCGGGGGCGCGATCGAGCCCGACGAAATGGCGTTGCCACGAGTCGCCATGCCCTGGGTCCATGGCGATGTGAATG
>DRPO01000587.1 GCA_011330835.1 Gammaproteobacteria bacterium
AGAATTACTTCCTGCGTGAATGGAGGCAAATCACACGAACAATGTCTTTGTGAAAACAAGAAAAAAATTGTCGCGCTAAAGATATTAATTAAATCAACTCTAAGAAAATATCCAGATTGGTTGGACAAGGGATGGCTTTCCATTAGGGATAGCAATGGAAAAATTGTCTATATCAATTCAAAAGTCTTGCAAAAACAAGCGCGGATGCGCCTCCAATGCAAGCCTGCAAATTAAGAAGGCGCTCCGTCATTTCGTATGGAATCACATGCCCTGAATTCAATGATATTGCCGAATGGTATATTCGCCCCATGGCGAAAAAGATGAGCCACATCGTCGCGCTGACCACCGGCATCATTGTCGGGGTGCTTTCTTGGGTAGTCATCACCAAGCTCTTTGGCGTTGCGGAGCCGTATGACACTCCTGTGGGTGGCTATATCGCCATGTTTCTTCCCGCAGCGCTCGCCTTTTTCATCGCGTTGACAGACGGATTGATAAAATCACTGCTCTTTTTGGCCGGCGTTTATCTCGCTACCGCGTTCTATCCCTACTTTTTCGGAAGCGGAGAGCAGAAAGTTTGGGCAGGCTTTGGCGCCGTTATGGCATCTGCCTATCTGTTTTACGCCTTTGCGGGCGCGTTGGGCGGGTGGTTTGTGCGGGTGATCTATCTGAGGTTTCTTCACAAGCACACGAGGCGGGCGGCAGAAAAGATTGTGGACAAAACAGTCGAGTTGTCCGAGCACATTCCCCAACGTGCCCATGAGACATATACCTACACACAAAAGGCCTCGCATGCTGGCGTTGTAAATCTGCTCGTTGCGTTGCTGTTTGCCGCCATCGGGGCATTGGCGTATGAATACCCTTCGCCTCCGCTCAATCCCATAGATATACCTATCTTGCAGACAGTGGTCGAATGGCTTGGTGTCGGCTTTATGCTCATTGGAGTCTATGAGTTCACGGTCTCCATGCGGCTGATGGCAGACAACGGCGCTTGGCACATCGTCATAGACGACGAGAACCTTGTCTACGAAACCCCCAAAAGCACGGGTGAGAAGCGCTTTTCGTGCCGGCTTGACGAGATAGAGAGGATCGATATGTTCCTCCCGGACCCAGACGACTACAGGAATGACAGCATCAAGGAGCCTTTCTACAAGATCGTGCTCAAGAATGGTCGAACATACCCACTTTTTTCCGGTCGAAACCATATTGACGAACGGCGATGCATAGACGCATTGCGTGCGAGGGGTGTGCAGGTGGTGGAAAGGTATTGAATCACCTTACATGCGTCATCCCCGTATCCAACCCTTCCTGTTCACCTCTGGCATCTTCTTCGCTCGGCTTTCCGGGATTCCGCATCGGGTGGAGAGCGGTAGTCCCCGCCCAGGTCAATCCGCCTTGAAACGATCGATGTGGCCGCGGCTGACCGGCAAGGGCCTGTCGTGCCCGGTCAGCGTCACCAGATGACGGCCGGAAAAGGTCTTATGGAAGGATTCGATGGCGCCGACGCGAATGATGATGCCGCGGTGGATCCGCCAGAACTGGTCCGGATCGAGTGATGTTTCGAGTGTCTTGAGCGGGGTGCGGATCAGCCATTCGCCATCTCGGGTGACGACGGTGGTGTATTTGTCGGCGGCCTGAAAGTAATCGATATCATCGACCGCGATCAGTTCGAGCCGGGAGCCTTTCGCCGCCTTGATCCAGCGCAGGTAACGGGGCGCGGGTCTTTGGGCCAGCCGTTCCAGCAGCGCGCCGAGGTCGGGCGGCGCCTGCTCGAGTTTGTTCCGCAGGCGGGCGATGGCGAGTTGCAGGCGGTCGTCGGAGACGGGCTTGAGCAGATAATCGGCGGCGGCGTTGTCGAAGGCCTCGATGGCGTACTCGTCGTAGGCGGTGACGAATACGATGTGTGTTTGTCCACCATCCCGCCTTGCAACCTCGATGCCGCTGACGCCCGGCATTCGGATATCGAGAAACGCAAAATCCGGTCGCCAGCGGCGCAAGGCTTGCAGCGCCTCTTCTCCGTTCTCGGCTTCGGCGCGGATGATCAGCTCCGGCCAGATGCCGGTAAGCCGGTTGCGCAGGTATTGACGCAGATTGGCTTCATCGTCGGCGATGATTGCGGTTGGAGCGCTCATGTCGCGGTCTCCCCGGTTGGCGGGTCGAGGGGCAGCGTCAGCATCGCCAGCGCGCCCCGGGGAGCGTTGTCTCGTAGCGACAGGACAGCCGAATCGCCGTACAGGGCTTGCAGGCGCTCCCGGATGTTGCGCAGGCCGGTGGGCTTTTCAGAGCTGTTCCCGGATTTCTGGATGCCTGTGCCGGTATCGGCGACGCTGATCGACAATTGGCCGTCCGTCGCGCTGAAGCGGATACGGATGTCGCCGCCTTCGACGCTGTTTTCGAGCCCGTGTTTCAGGGCGTTTTCGACCAGGGGCTGCACGAGCAGCGGTGGGAGCGGGTGCTCCAGCAAGTCGTCGGGACAGTCGATGCGGTAGGTCAGACGCTTTCCCATGCGAACCTGCTGGATTCTCAGCCAGGCGTCGAGCAGCTGGATTTCGTCAGCGATGGTGGCGTGATTGTCGCGCGTTCGGCGCAGGGTGGCGCGCAGGAACAGGGCGAGTTCCTCCAGCACCTTTTTGGCGGCGACGCTGTCGTGGTCGATGAGGCTGATGACGTTGGCCAGGGTGTTGAACAGAAAATGGGGTTCGATCTGCGCTTGCAGCAGGCGAAGCCGGCTTTCCATGAGGCGCTTCTCCTGCTCGCTGCGTTTTCGGGCCTCGACTTCCAGTTCCTGTCGCTGTTCGGCGAGGATGGCCCGGGAATGGAAAAAATAGGCGATGGCCGCGCCGAAAAGAACGCCGGCGGCGAGAGGGATGGTGATCTCGCCGCGTTCCGGGGTCGGTGGCGCGCCGGTGAGCCACGCGCCCAGCCAGGCGCCGAAAAGGGCGCCCACGGGGATTCCGATCAGATAGTTGGACAGCCGGGTCTTGTCCTGGCCCCGAAGGTGAATCAGCGCCTTGATGGTGGCGTAGATGCCGAATCCGATGGCTTCCGACTGCACGAGGTTGGCGCCCAGTTCCGCGCCGCGAACGATATACACGAAGACACCGATCAAGGCGCAGAAAAACGCCAGCCAGAGTATTTCCTGGAGCGGCGATAGCGGTGACGACGTCTGTTTGTTTCCGTGAGTTGTCATTCAGAAGCTGCCGCGCCAGCTGAGGTAGAAGGCCAGGTCTTCGGGCAACCGGGCATGGGCCGAATCGGACGCGCCGCCAAAGGCTCTCAAGCCCGCTTCGAGACGCTGTCTGTCGAGCGCGTAGCCGATGAGGGCGGTGGCGACCCAGCCCTGATCCTCGGGAGTATAGAGGAACTCGAAAACGGGTTCGACGCCGTGGCCCTGTCGGGAGACGCGGATCAGCGCATTCCACGGCCTGAGATTGCTCGCCAGAAAGGCCTGCCGATTGTAGGCGATATTGCCGAAGACCGCCGCCGGCGGCGTCTGGCCCGAGTCGAGCAGTTGTCGCTGAGCGCTGGTCAGCGCGTCGAGGGCGCGCCACTGGTCTTTCCCATAGGCGGTCTGGTCGTACCAGATTTCGGCCAACAGCCCCCAGCCACTGGTCTGGGTCCAGCCGAGGCCGGCGATTGCCCTCAAGCCATTGTGATGCCGCTGGGAGATGAACGGATCGTCTGTCGACAGCGGGATGGGGGAGCCGGCCTCGGTGAGGCGGTTCACGCGGCGAAAATAGTCGCGCTGCCACAGCAGCGACGCGTGCCATTCCA
>DRPO01000588.1 GCA_011330835.1 Gammaproteobacteria bacterium
CCGGTCGGTGATGTATTTTTCCGCCAGCTCGGCGGCGGAACGCAAGGCGTTGTTGGTGTACTTGATCTGGTGGTGATCCTCGAACCGGCTCTTCAAGCCCTTGAGGATCTCAAAGGTTTCGGTAACGCTGGGTTCGTCGATGTCGATCTTCTGAAAGCGGCGCGCCAGCGCATGATCCTTCTCGAAGATGCCGCGATATTCGCTGTAGGTGGTGGAGCCGATGCACTTGAGCCCGCCGTTCGACAAGACCGGTTTCATCAGGTTGGAGGCGTCCATGACGCCGCCAGAGGCCGAACCGGCGCCAATGATGGTGTGGATTTCGTCGATGAACAGCACCGCGCCCTCGGTCCGGTCGAGCTGCTTGAGCACCGCCTTGAGGCGTTTTTCGAAATCGCCCCGGTACTTGGTGCCGGCCACCAGGGCGCCCAGATCGAGTGAATAGATGACCGCGTCCGCCAACACCTCCGGCACCTCGCCGTCATGAATCTTCCTGGCCAGCCCTTCAACGATGGCGGTCTTGCCAACGCCCGCTTCGCCAACCAGCAGCGGGTTGTTCTTGCGCCGCCGGCAAAGGATCTGCGCGCACCGCTCCACTTCCTGATCCCGCCCGATCAACGGATCGATCTTGCCCTTCGCGGCGAGTTCGTTGAGGTTGGTGGCGTATTCTTCCAGTGGAGAATTGCCGCCCTCGTCGGGGGTGACTTCTTCATTGTCGTTTTCGGCGTTCTGCTCGCTTTGTTCGCTGAAACGGGTAATGCCGTGGGAAATGTAGTTGACGACATCGAGGCGGGTGATGTCCTGCTTGTTCAGCAGGTAGACGGCATGCGATTCCTGCTCGCCAAAAATGGCGACCAGCACGTTGGCGCCGCTGACTTCCTTCTTGCCGGAGGACTGCACATGGAAAACCGCGCGTTGCAGTACGCGCTGAAAACCCAGGGTCGGCTGGGTGTCGCGGGTATCGTCCAGGGGGAGCAGCGGCGTGTGTTCGTCGATAAAGGCGTTGAGCTCACGCTCCAGGCGGGTCAGATCGCCGCCGCAGACGCGCAGCAGGTGAGCCGCCGTATCATTGTTGAGGAGCGCCAGCAGCAGATGCTCGACCGTCATGAATTCATGGCGCTTGTCCCGGGCTTCCTTGAAGGCCTGGTTGATCGACAGCTCGAGTTCTTTGTTCAGCATTCCTCACCTCTGTTCAATTACCGAGCCCACGCCACAGGCTCTTGACCCCAACCTGCGCGGGGCGCTTTTCAGGACGCCGCAAACCCTTTTGCCCGGATCGTCCGTTCGCCTCGTGATTATTCGTTCCTTCTCATTCTGACAATTTCCAGTGAAATTGTTCAGTGTTGTCCATCAATATGGAGACAATATCCTCCAACGCAAGGCAAGTTGCAATTGGCCGCCCCTTCCCCCGGGCTATACCGCCTCCGTGGTGCACAGCAATGGATGGTTGTGCTCGCGCGCGAACTCGTTGACCTGCGAGGTCTTGGTTTCCGCGATGTCCTTGGGAAACGCTCCGCAGACGCCCTTGCCCCGGGTATGCACGTTCAACATGACGCGCGTGGCGTTTTCCCGGTTCATGTTGAAGAAGGTCTCCAACACGATGACGACGAATTCCATCGGCGTATAGTCGTCATTCAGCAATACCACATTGTAAAGATTCGGTTCTTTCAGTTCCGGCTCGGCCGTTTCGACCGCCAGTCCAAAATCACCGTCCTGTTGATGCTTGTCCGACATATTCTCTACGTGATGAATCGGTTTCAGTATGCGGCGGCGAGCCGCCAACGAGAGGTCTATTCAGGAGTATATATCCAAATTTCCCGTTATATAACTCACCCGCCGATCGAGCGTGAATAATCTCACATTCCCTGGATGATCCGGTCGCCGAAGCCGGAGCAGGACACCTTGGTCGCGCCTTCCATCAACCGCTCGAAATCGTAGGTGACCTGCTTGCTGGCGATGGCCGCCTCGATCCCCCTGACGACCCGATCGGCCGCCTCGGTCCAACCCATGTGGCGCAGCATCATTTCTGCGGACAAGATCAGCGAGCCGGGGTTCACCTTGTCCTGACCCGCGTATTTCGGCGCGGTGCCGTGGGTGGCCTCGAACAGACCCACGGTGTCCGACAGGTTGGCGCCGGGCGCGATGCCGATGCCGCCGACCTGCGCGGCCAGCGCGTCGGAAACATAATCGCCATTGAGGTTGAGCGTGGCGATGACGTCGTATTCCGCCGGGCGCAGCAGGATCTGTTGCAGGAACGCATCGGCAATGACGTCCTTGATAATGATCGGCTGGCCATTTTTCGGGCTGGCGAACTGATGCCAGGGGCCGCCATCCAGGGGTTCGGCGCCGAATTCGTCGCGCGCCAGTTCATAGCCCCATTCCTTGAACGCGCCCTCGGTGAATTTCATGATGTTGCCCTTGTGCACCAGGGTCACGGAAGGACGCTCGTTGTCGATCGCGTACTGGATGGCCTTGCGCACCAGACGCTTCGTTCCATCCGCCGAGACCGGCTTGACGCCGATGCCGGAAGTCTCGGGAAATCGAATCTTGGTCACGCCCATCTCGTTGATCAGAAAGTCGATGACCTTGCTCGCCTCGGGCGTGCCGGCTTCCCATTCGATGCCGGCGTAGATGTCTTCCGAGTTTTCCCGAAAGATCACCATGTCGGTTTTCTCGGGCTCTTTCAGCGGGCTGGGCGTTCCCGCGAAGTAGCGCACGGGGCGCAGACAGACGTACAAATCGAGTTGCTGACGCATCGCCACGTTCAGCGAACGAATCCCGCCGCCCACCGGCGTGGTCAGCGGGCCCTTGATGGCGACCCGGTACGCCTTGATCGCCTCCAGCGTCTCGTCGGGCAGCCAGACATCCTCGCCATAGACCGCGTTGGCCTTCTCCCCGGCATAGATTTCCATCCACTGCAAGGCGCGCTGGCCGCCATAAGCCTTTTCGACCGCCGCATCGATGACTTTCCTCATGACCGGGGTAATATCGACGCCAATGCCGTCGCCCTCGATATAGGCGATAATGGGGTTATCCGGCACATTCAGCGAGCCATCGGGGTTCGCGGTGATTTTTTCGCCGGATGCGGGGATGTCGATATGCTTGAAAGTCATTGAGTCAGGTCTCCTGTAATGTCCTGGGCGCGAGAAGTATAACGCGCCCGTCGCCGAAAATCCGCTTTCCGAATCGATTGCCATCCAGCCTCAAGAAACAATCCTAACTCAATGAATTCAGACGAAATAACCAAACGCAAGCCTTTTGTCATCGTCGGTCTCTCCGGCGGCGTCGATTCCGCCGTGGCGGCGGCGCTGCTGATCGAACAGGGTTATCGCGTCGAAGGCCTGTTCATGAAAAACTGGGAGGAGGACGATGACGAGGAATACTGTAGCGCCGCCGTTGATCTGGCCGACGCCCAGTCGGTCTGCGAGCAACTGGATATCCCGCTGCACACCGTCAACTTCTCCGCCGACTACTGGGATCGGGTGTTCGAATACTTCCTCGACGAGTACCGTCGGGGCCGTACGCCCAATCCGGACATCCTCTGCAACCGCGAGATCAAGTTCAAGGCCTTCCTCGATCACGCCCGGGGCCTGGGCGCGGACGCGATCGCGACGGGCCACTACGCGCGGATCACGCGCCACGGGGACGCATATCAGCTCCGCACCGGACTGGACAAGAACAAGGATCAGAGCTATTTCCTCTACACGCTCGGCCAGGCGCAACTGAGCCGCAGCCTGTTCCCTCTCGGCGAAATGGAGAAACCCGAGGTGCGCAAACTGGCGGCCAGCCTGCGCTTCGGCAACGCGGCGAAAAAGGACAGCACCGGGATCTGCTTCATCGGCGAACGCCGCTTTCGCGATTTTCTCGGTCGCTTTCTGCCCTCGCAACCGGGCGACATCGTCACGCCCGACGGCGAGGTGATCGGCCAGCACCAGGGACTCATGTACTACACCATGGGACAACGCCAGGGACTGGGCATTGGCGGCATGAAGAACGCCTCGCCGGAGCCCTGGTTCGCCGCCGACAAGGACCTGGAGCGCAACCGCCTGATCGTCGTTCAGGGCCACGACCATCCATTGCTGCTGCATCATTCGCTGGAGGCCACGCAACTGAGCTGGGTCAGCGGCCAGGCGCCCGTAGCGCCCGCGCGACTCACCGCCAAGATTCGTTACCGCCAGGCCTCGCAACCCTGTCGCATCGAAAGCATCGAAGGGGATCGCGCCCGGGTCGTTTTCGATCAGCCGCAACGCGCGGTGACCCCCGGACAGTCGATCGTTTTCTACCAGGACGACGTTTGCCTGGGCGGCGGCGTTATTGATCAGCGATACCGATAATGTAAACTCGGCTCATGGAAAAAAGCCACGAAAATCGGGCCATTGCGCTGGCCGGCATATTCCAGGCCTGTAAGCTGGTCAATGACCTTGCCTATCAGGGAGAAGCCGACGAGGAGGAAATGCAGCCACTGATCCACAGCATCTTCGACAATGACGCGCAAACCATCGAAGACACCTATGGCGGGCTGGCGGGTCTTGAGCAAGGCCTGTCGCTGGTGATCGGCCTGCTCAACAATCCAGGCAAGGGAAACACAACGCTCACTATCACCCGCTACTCAGTCTCGCTGATTCACCTGGAGCGCCAGTTGCGCAAAACGCCGAAAACCGGCGCCAAAATGATCGAGGACATCGACAGCGCCAAACGCCAGATCAAGTTTTTCGGCGGCATGTTC
>DRPO01000589.1 GCA_011330835.1 Gammaproteobacteria bacterium
ACGATGCCGCCGAAGATGTTGACCAGCACCGCCTTGACGTTGTCGTCGGAGAGGATCAGCTTGAACGCGGCGGCCACCCGCTCGGCGGTCGCGCCGCCGCCAACGTCGAGGAAGTTGGCCGGTTCGCCGCCTTGCAGCTTGATCAGGTCCATTGTCGCCATCGCCAGCCCGGCGCCGTTGACCATGCAGCCGATGTCGCCATCGAGACTGATGTAGTTGAGATCGTGCTTGCGCGCCTCGACCTCGCGGGCGTCTTCCTGGCTTTCGTCACGCAGCGCGGCCACGCCCTGCTGGCGGTAGAGCGCGTTGTCGTCGATATTCAGTTTGGCGTCCAGCGCCAGCAGCGCGCCGTCACCAGTCAGCGCCAGCGGGTTGATTTCCACGAGGCTGGCGTCCTTTTCGGTGAACAGCTGATACAACTTGAACAGGATCTGGGTGAACGCCCTCACCTGCCCGCCGTCCAGCCCCATGCCAAAACCAAGATTGCGCGCCTGGTAGGGTTGCAGGCCCGCCGCCGGATCGACGGTTTCGGTATGGATTCGTTCCGGCGTCTGTTTCGCCACCTCCTCGATCGACATGCCGCCGGCGTCGGAGGCGATGATGGCGATGCGCTTTTGCGCCCGGTCGATCAGCATGCCGAGATAGTATTCGCCGCGAATATCGGCCAGCGGTTCGACCAGCAGGCGGTTGATCGGCAAACCTTCCGGGCCGGTCTGGCGCGTGACCAGCCGGTCGCCAAGCAGCTTGTCCACCGCCTGTTCGATCGCCGCGCCGTCATCGGCCTTGATGACGCCGCCGGCCTTGCCGCGCCCGCCAGCGTGAACCTGGGCCTTGACAACGCAGCCTTGTTCCCCAAACCGTTGAATCAGTTCGGGAACCTGTTCCCTGGAAGCGACGGTGACGCCCTCGGGAACGGGGATGCCGTAGTCGCTGAAGATCTGCTTGGACTGGAATTCGTGAAGGTTCATCTGAATACCGTGGCGTGTTTTCAGGCCATTTTCTTACAATCGCCGATGGTCATCTAGTTTTTTTGACATTCCATGGAAATCAACCGGCGAGGACGCCACCGCAGCGAGCGCGATTCCTGGCGTTCCCTGCAACTGTTCCTGATCTATCGGCTGGGCGTCTCGGGCGTCATCCTGGCGCTGCATCGCTACGAGATGATTCCGGGCATTCCCGCCGGCGCGGAGCCGCTGTTCCTGGCTGCCGCCGCCGCGCTGCTGGGCGTCAACCTGCTGTTGCTGCCGTTTACCTTCCGCCGCTGGGCGCCGTTCCGCATGCTGGTGATCGGCATGATGGCGGTGGACGTGGTCGCGCTGACCCTGCTGATGCATCTGAGCAGCGGGCTGGAAAGCGGCCTGGGGCTGATGATCCTGCCCAGCATCGCCGGCGCCAGCCTGCTGCTGCCCGGCAACCTGGCGCCCGCCTTCGCCGCGCTGGGCACGCTGGTGGTGTTTTCCGAAATCGGCCTGGGCTTTCTGGCCGGACGCTATTCCACCAGCGCGCTGACGCTCGGCGGCATTCAGGGCGCGCTGTTTTTCGCGGTGTCGATTCTGGCCGCCCGGCTGGCGCGGCGGGCGCAGGCGAGTGAAACGCTGGCGGCCCAGCGCGGGCAGGATCTCGCGCAACTGGCGCAGCTCAACAGTTTTATCGTCGAACAGATGGATCAGGGCGTTTTGCTGGTCAATGCGCGGGGCCGGATCCAGTCGCTGAACGACGCGGCCCGCAAGATTCTCGACAAGCCGGATCTGGCCGCCGGGAAGATGCTGGCCAGCGCCTCGATGGCGCTGAAGAACGCCTGGGATCAGTGGCGCGAGGCGGGAACGCCGCCCGAACTGCGCGGCGCGACTTCCGACGATGGCGCCGAATTCGAGACGCGGATCATTCAGGCGGGCGACGGCGAGAGCGCGCTGATCTTTCTCCACAGCGTCAGCGAACGCAGCCGCCGGGTGCAGGAAATCAAGCTGGCCGCGCTGGGCCGGCTGACCGCCAGCATCGCCCACGAAATCCGCAACCCGCTGGGCGCCATCTCCCACGCCGCCCAGTTGCTGAGCGAGTCGAAGGCGCTGGACAGCGCCGACCAGCGGCTGGTGCAAATCGTCGTCAACAACAGCCAGCGCATGAACCGCACCGTGGAGAACGTGCTCAACCTGTCGCGCCGCGAAGGGGCGCACCCCCGCTCGCTGGCGCTGCGCGACTGGCTCGGCGACGTGGTCGACGAATTCCGCGAACGTTTCCGGCTCGACGCCGGGCAACTCCAGCTCGCCCTGCCGGATGAGCAGTACCAGTGCCACGCCGATCCGGAACAACTGCACCAGGTCATCTGGAACCTGTTGAGCAACGCCCGCACCCACGCCGACCCCGACGGCGAGCTGGCGATCCGCATCAGCGGCGGCTGGTCGCGGGAAGACAGCGTCGCCTGGCTGGATATCGCCGACAACGGCCAGGGCATCGACGACGATGTCGAAAACCAGCTTTTCGAGCCCTTCTTCACCACCGACTCCGGCAACACCGGGCTGGGCCTCTACCTGGCCCGCGAGTTATGCGAAAACAACGGCGGCTCGCTGGAATACATCCGCGAGGAACAGGGCGCCCGCTTCCGCATCAAACTCCCGCTGGCCGCATGAACGCCCCGCCCGCCAAACTGTCCGCCATCAACAGCGTGCTGGTGGTCGATGACGAAGCCGACATCCGCGAACTGCTGGAGATCACGCTCTCGCGCATGGATATCGAGGCCGTCACCGCCGCCAATGTCGCCGAAGCCAAGCAACGGCTCGCGGAGCGCCCCTTCGGCCTGTGCCTGACCGACATGCGCCTGCCAGACGGCACGGGCATGGAAATCGTCGATCACATCGACCGCCAGCACCCGGATCTGCCGGTTGCGGTCATCACCGCCTACGGCAATATCGAAGGCGCGGTGCAAGCCCTGCAGGCCGGCGCTTTCGACTTCGTCTCCAAGCCGGTCGATCTGGACGTGCTGCGCCGCCTGATCACCGCCGCGCTGAAACGCTCACCCCCCCGCCCGCCGGCGAATCAGATCGCCTCGCGACTGCTGGGCGACTCCCCCGCCATCCACGAACTGCGAACGCTGATCGCCAAGCTGGCCCGCAGCCAGGCGCCGGTCTATATCCACGGCGAATCGGGGGTGGGCAAGGAACTGGTGGCCCGCGAGCTGCACCAGGCCGGCCCGCGCGCCAGCAAGCCCTTCATCGCCGTCAACTGCGGCGCGATCCCCACCGAGCTGATGGAGAGCGAATTCTTCGGCCACGTCAAAGGCAGCTTCACCGGCGCCATCGAAGACAAGCCCGGCCTGTTCGCCGCGGCCGATGGCGGCACGCTGTTCCTCGACGAGGTCGCCGACCTGCCGCTGGACATGCAGGTCAAACTGCTGCGCGCCATCCAGGAGCGGGCCATCAAGCCCATCGGCGCGGCGCTGGAAAAAAGCATCGACGTGCGCGTGCTCAGCGCCACCCACAAGGATCTGCGCCAGGAAGTCGCCGCCGAACGCTTCCGCCAGGATCTCTACTACCGCCTCAACGTCATCGAAATCGTCGTCCCGCCGCTGCGCGAGCGGCCCGAGGACATTCCCGTCATCGCCCACTCCATCCTGAGCAACCTCGCGGCGGAATGGAAAATGCCGATGCGGCAACTCTCCGACGACGCCATCGCCGCCCTGCAACGCTACCCCTTCCCCGGCAACGTGCGGGAACTCACCAACCTGCTGGAGCGGGCCGCCACCCTCGCCGACGGCCCGCTGATCGAGCCCCGCGACCTCGCCCTCCCCGAGCCCGAACCCGCCGCCGAAACCGCCGCCGGAGAGCTGATGACCTCGCTGGCCGACCAGGAACGCCAGGCTATCATCTCGGCGCTGGACGCCTGCCGGTGGAACCGCACCGCCGCCGCCAAAAAGCTGGGCATGACCCTGCGGCAACTGCGCTACCGGTTGAAAAAGTTCGAGATTGTCTGAGCGCCGCCTCTTGCGGCCAATGAACAGAGAAGCGCCTTTCGGCTCGTCGGGCTACGCCGACATCGCCGTCAGGCCGGCGAGACGCCGGCGCTCCCAGCGCCCGCCCCTGGGAGCGCCGGCATCTTGCCGGCAAAGAGCTAATGCGCCCTGAACGGGGTATTCTTGATCGTAAGAGGTATAGCCCAAATTTCTCACGGGATGCGCGGATTCTCGCTTGGTCTTTGATTCCACAGCGGATTTTTCTTCCTTCGGAAAGACAACCAGTCTTCCGCTCAGTCAGAAAATCCACTGTAAAATCAGATCCCTGCGCGAGAATTCCGCGATCCCGCGAGAAATCCGGGCTAGCCATCGTTCAGACCCGCCCAATTCTCGAAAAATTACTTATGGCCGAATGAACCAGTATCCGCTAATCTGGGTCAATACCAAGACTTCTCTCATCTCGCTCGCCCATGCACGCACTGATCGTTGGAAACGCCGACAAGCGTATCGATGACATTTCCAGCGCCCAGCTCGAACCCTTTTTTCACTACCGCAAGCCGCTGGCGAAACGGTTGGGATTGAGCTTCGACCATTTTCAGGCCAGCCGCGCCGACGAGATCTGGCGCGCGCTGGACAAGGCCGCAACGCCCGACGCCATCTTCCTGCGTCCCGACTGGCGCGAGACGCCGGACCGAATGACCGATCTGGCGGCCAGAATACGTGAACGGCATGACGCCGCCCGGCTGATTTTCATGGACCCCTGGGATCAAACCAGCAGCCGTTTTTTCGGCGTGTTGCCGCATGTCGACCGTTTTCTGAAATTTCAGCGACTCAAGGACACCCGCCTGTACCTGCGCGAGTACGTCGGCGGCGCCCTGATCACCGACTACCTCGCCAACCATCTGGGCTACCCATTTGACGGCTGGGACGTTTCCTCGCGCGTCGAACCCGGACTGGAAACCCGCATTGGAACCGGCTGGAGCTTCGCCATATCGCGCAAGTATCAAAAGGTATTCCGACGCAGCAGCCGCGGGAAAAAGAAGGCTCTCGCCTCCCGAGGCAACGACGTTTTCTGTCACCTCTCGCTAGGCAACCCGGACGAGAAGAACTCCTGGTACGCCCGCTACCGCAAGCAGACGCTGGCCACCCTCACCCCAATGGAAAAACGCCGCAAGCTGGCGATGAGCGGAGACTATTTCGGCCATCGCACCGTGTCATCGAAGCAGTACCAGCGCGACATCCGCGACAGCAAGATCGTCGTCAGTCCGTTCGGCTGGGGCGAAGTCACCTGGCGCGACTACGAGGCCGCCTGCCACCGCTGTCTGCTGGTCAAGCCCTCGATCGAGCACGTCAGCACCACGCCGAATATTTTCGTCGCGGGCGAAACCTATGTGCGGGTGCGCTGGGATCTGAGCGATCTGGAAGAAAAATGCGAGTACTACCTGGAGCATCTCGACGAAGCCCAGGCCATCGCCGACAACGCTCATGAAGCCTATCGCCGCTATTTCGAGGAACAGCGGTTCGTGGAGACGGTCGAGGAGATTCTCGAAGCAGCGGCTTCGGGACGGAACTAAAGTCCCGGTTCCCCAAGCCGACCCCCGTCATTCCCGCGCCTTCTGAAGCCGCGTCTCCAGGGAGGGACCAAAATCCCGGCCCTCCAAGCCGCCCCCCGTCATTCCCGCGAAAGCGGGAATCCATATCTGCGCCTGGATTCCGGGTCTTCGCTCCACTCAGCCCGGAATGACGATAGGAACGAGGTGGTTGGCGGCTTACCCACCCTCTCCCACGCCATGCTCGCGCGTGGCGTGGAACGTGATTTCCGGCCATTTCTCCTGCGCCATTTGCAAATTGACGTGGGTCGGCGCGATATAGGCCAGGTCGCCGCCGTGGTCGATGGCCAGGTTCTGGGCGGCCTTTTTCCTGAATTCCTCCAGCTTTCGCGGGTCGTCGCTGCTGACCCAGCGGGCGGTGTTGACGTTGACGGTTTCAAAGGCGCAATCCACCTTGTATTCATCCCGCAGCCGCTGAGCGACCACGTCGAATTGCAGCACGCCGACGGCGCCGAGGATCAGGTCGTTGTTGTTCAGCGGTCGGAAAAGCTGGGTAGCCCCCTCCTCGCAGAGCTGGGTCAGCCCCTTGAGCAGCGCCTTCATTTTCAGCGGATCCTTGAGCCGGGCGCGGCGGAACAGCTCCGGCGCGAAGTTGGGGATGCCGGTGAATTGCAGCTTCTCGCCCTGGCTGAAGGTGTCCCCGATGCGGATCGTGCCGTGGTTGTGCAGGCCGATGATGTCGCCGGGATAGGCCTTGTCCACATGGCCCCGGCTGGCGGCCATGAAGGTCAGCGCGTCGCTGATGCGAACATCCTTGCCCGTCCGCACCTGATGCAGCTTCATGCCTTTCTCGAACGCGCCGGAGCAGATGCGCGCGAAGGCGATGCGGTCACGGTGCTGGGGATCCATGTTGGCCTGAATCTTGAAGACGAACGCGGTGAAGTCCTTCTCGTCGGGCTCGACCGCGCGGCTGGCGGTGGGCCGGGGCTGGGGCGGCGGCGCGTATTCGACAAAATCGTTCAGCAGTTCGCTGACGCCGAAATTGTTCAGCGCCGAGCCGAAATAGACCGGCGTCAATTCGCCGCGCCGGTAGGCTTCGAGGTCGAAGGCGTGACTGGCGCCCTCGACCAGCTCGATCTCCTCGCGCAGCTCCGCCGCCTGATCGCCCAGCAACTCGTCCAGGCGCGGGTTGTCCAGCCCCTCGATCACCTCGCCTTCCTGAATCGTCCCGTCGTGGTTCGGGTCGAACAGATGCACGCGGTTTTCCCGCAGGTGATAGACGCCCTTGAGCCGCTTGCCCATGCCGATCGGCCAGGTCACCGGCGCGCAACGAATATCGAGCACCGATTCGATCTCGTCCAGCAGCTCGATCGGCTCCCTGCCCTCGCGATCCAGCTTGTTGACGAAGGTCATGATCGGCGTATCGCGCAGCCGGCAAACCTCCATCAGCTTGATGGTGCGCTCCTCGACGCCCTTGGCCACGTCGATCACCATCAGCGCGGAATCCACCGCCGTCAGCACCCGGTAGGTATCCTCGGAAAAATCCTCGTGACCCGGCGTATCCAGCAGGTTGACGATGCGCTCGCGGTACGGAAACTGCATCACCGACGAAGTCACCGAAATGCCCCGCTCCTTCTCCATCGCCATCCAGTCCGAGGTCGCATGCCGCGCCGCCTTGCGCCCCTTGACCGTCCCGGCCAACTGGATCGCGCGCCCGTAGAGCAACAGCTTCTCCGTCACGGTCGTCTTGCCCGCGTCCGGATGCGAAATGATCGCAAAGGTGCGCCGACGTTGGGTTTCCTGCGTAAAGTCGCTCATGAATGCATTCTGCGAAAAAGGGGGAGTATACTTCTCGCGCCCAAGAATACCCCATTCAGGGCGTGTGGATTTTCGTCGAGAGCAAGGCGTAAAAACGCAGACATAGTGGGGCTACGTCAAGTTTTTACAACGCAGCTATCGGCGAAAAGATGCGTGGCCTGAATGGGGTGTTCTTGGTCGCAAGAGGTATATAATCCCCGCTTTTCTCGGAATGCACTCATGAGCGATTTCACTGG
>DRPO01000590.1 GCA_011330835.1 Gammaproteobacteria bacterium
GGCGGCTGGTGGCTGCCCGTGTCGGTGGCGTTGCTGGCGACGCTGGCGATTCTGGCCTACATCTTCTGGCCCGCGATTCGCGAAGCCTGGGGCGTGCAAGAGCCGCCGCCGATCGACAATACGGCGCTGCTGGAGCGCATCCGGGAGCTGGAGCAGGAGAATGACCAGTTGCGCAAGGATCTGGCGTTTGCCAAGCGCTCCAGCGAGATCGACAAGAAGGCCAATGTGGAATTGGTCGACGCCTTGTCGAACCGCGAAAAGCAGGCGGCGGAAACCCGACAGGAGTTGAGTTTCTACAAGAAGATCGTTTCCGAAGAGAAGATCGGCGAGGGAATCGAGATTCGCAGCCTGACGCTGACGCCGGAGAAAGACGGCGGTTTCGCCTACAAGCTGGTGCTCAACAAGAAAAGCACTCGCAGGAAGCAACTGGTTCGGGGGACCGTGGAATTTCGCGTCCAGGGTCGCCGGTTCGGCAAGAGCGTGACGCTGAACTGGCGTCAGATACGGGGCAAGCAGAAGGGCTCGCCGCGTTTCAAGTTTCAGTACTTCCAGAAACTGGAAGGCAAGTTGAGTTTTCCGGATGGATTCATACCGGAAAATATTTTGGTCAAGGTGGCGGCTTCAGGGAGTGGTCAGCCCATCCAGCAAAGTTATTCCTGGAACGCAGTAGTGAAGGGAGGAGGGGAATCATGATTGGCAGGGGAAAATCCAGAAAGAAGTCCAGATCCGCGCGGGTGGACACGGTGATCGGCAAGACGACATCGGTCAAGGGCGACCTGAGCTTCGCGGGCACCTTGCATGTCGAGGGTACGATTATTGGCAATGTCCGCTCGGAAAATGATGAAGCGTCAACGCTGATCCTGGATGAAGACGGCTTGATCCAAGGGGATGTCGATGTGGCCAACATCATCGTCAATGGCGCGATCGAAGGCGATATTTTCGCGCGAGGGCATGCGGAACTGCTGGCCAAGGCGCGCATCAAGGGCACCGTCTATTACAACCTGATCGAAATGGCCGTGGGCTCGGAAGTCAATGGCAACCTGGTGCATCGCAGCGAGGAGCCCATGGCTTCGGTCGAGTACTTGGAAACCGGCCAGAGCGGCGAGCAGGGTTGATCCCGGATATTGCTTGCGGCCGCGAATGGGTGGTAGTGTTGGAGCCAGAATCGTCGCGGACGATCCCCTTAGGATTTTCCGTCTGTGACGGAAACATTTTTCATGAATTTTCGGAGGTTACCCCATGAGCGCAGGTGAAACAGCAGCAGTGGATACTGAAGCTCCCCTGATTTTTACCGACGCGGCGGCGGCCAAGGTCAAGCAACTCATCGAAGACGAGGACAACGACAACCTCAAGCTTCGGGTGTTCGTCAGCGGCGGCGGCTGTTCCGGTTTTCAGTATGGCTTCACCTTTGACGAGTCCGTCAATGAAGGCGATACCGAAGTCGAGAACGGTGGCGTGGTGCTATTGATCGATCCGATGAGTTTCCAGTATCTCGTTGGCGCCGAGATCGATTACACCGAGGGGCTTGAAGGTTCCCAGTTCGTCATCAGAAATCCCAACGCCACGACGACCTGTGGCTGCGGTTCTTCCTTTTCCGTTTGACGTTTCCCGCGGATTCAGTCGAGATTTTTCTTCAGGGAGGGGGTTCCACATCCCCTCCCGCTCCTCTTGAGGATCAGCGGCGGTCGTTGATACGCGCCCAGTTCCTGTCCTGACGCTCAGCGACTTTTCGAACTTCATCTCTTTCGATCAGCATCGATAGCGACGTGCCGGACAGGTACTTGCGGATCTCGCGATCCAGGTCGGTCCACAGCCGGTGTCCGAGGCACAGGTGGCCGTCGTCGCAGGATTCGCTGCCGTTACAGTGCGCGGCGTCGGTGATTTCATCAACAGCGTCAACGATATCCGCGATGGAAATGTCGGCGGGCGCGCGAGCCAGCGAATAACCTCCGCCGGGACCGCGCGTACTGGTGACCAGGGAAGCCCTGCGCAGCTTGGAGAACAACTGCTCCAGGTAGGCCAGCGAGATGCCCTGGCGCAGCGAGATGTCGCTGAGCGGCACAATGACCTCGCCTCCCCGGTGCAGGGCGAGATCCAGCATGGCGGTGACGGCGTAGCGGCCCCGGGAGCTCAGGTTCACGTCGCGGACTCCTTGTCA
>DRPO01000591.1 GCA_011330835.1 Gammaproteobacteria bacterium
GTGCCCGCCTCCGCCGTGACGTGGTCGCCGACGATGACCGGGACCTGGCGATCATGGAAAGGATGACGCAGCAACTGCCCTTCCAAGTCGCCGCCCTTGCAGCGTCCGATGACGCGGGCATCGTCGACGCCATACCGTTGCAAGGCCGAGTCATGCAGCGCCTCGGCCAGCACCAGCCGTTCATCGCCCGCCTGAACCACCAGATACTCGAAATCGGGATGCAGCGAAACCGCCTGGTTGGCCGGCAGCGTCCACGGCGTCGTGGTCCAGATCACCACCGAAAGCGGCCCCTCGCCGGCGTCGCCCTCGACCTGGCAATGACCGAGCAGATCGTCCGGATCGACAGCCTGGAAGCGGACATCGATGGCCCAGGAATCCTTGTCCTTGTAATCCACCTCCGCCTCGGCCAGCGCCGAACCGCAATCCACGCACCAGTGAACCGGCTTGTCGCCCTGAGTCAGATGACCGTTGTCGATAATCCTGCCGAGCGCGCGGATGATATTCGCCTCGGTCTTGAAATCCATCGTCAGATAGGGATGATCCCAGTCGCCGCTGACGCCCAGCCGCTTGAAATCCTCGCGCTGGCCGTTGACCTGCTCCAGCGCGTACTCGCGGCAATGCTGGCGAAACTCGCGAGCGCTGATCTTGTCGCCCACCTTGCCGTACTTGCGCTCCACCTGAAGCTCGATCGGCAAGCCGTGGCAGTCCCAGCCGGGCACATAGGGCGCGTCGAAACCGCTCAGCGTGCGCGACTTGACGATAATATCCTTGAGCACCTTGTTGACCGCGTGGCCGATATGGATATCGCCATTCGCATAAGGCGGCCCATCGTGCAGAATGAATTTCGGTCGACCGGCGCAATGTTCGCGCAACTTCTGGTAACGGTTTTCCGCTTCCCACTGCTTGAGCATCTCCGGCTCGCGCCGGGCCAGATTGCCGCGCATGGGAAAATCCGTGGCGGGGAGATTGAGCGTCTTTTTGTAATCCATGATGAGCGTGTTGGCGACCGACTGCGTATTTCAACGCAAAGGGTTTCAGAAGGCAACCACACAACCGTCCGCCGGGCGGGGCTGATCGCCGTGTCAGGGCGACCGTAGGGGCGAACCAGCGTGTTCGCCCGATTGCGTTTTCCCTGCCATTCCCGCGAAAGCGGGAGTCCAGCGACCGCGATCTGGATTCCGGGTCTCGCTGCGCTCGCCCGGAATGACGGGGAAAGGAGTGCGTATTCAGGTGTGGCGGTCTGATGAGCCGAAGGCGCATCAGACGGGTTTTCGCCCAATTACGCCTCCCGTCATTCCCGCGGAAGCGGGAATCCAGCGGCGCGGATCTGGATTCCGGGTCTCGCTGCGCTCGCCCGGAATGACGGGGAAAGGAGTGCGTATTCAGGTGTGGCGGTCTGATGAGCCGAAGGCGCGTCAGGCGGGGCTTTGACCGATTTCGTTTTCCCCGCTCCCGCCGTCAAAAAAACGGCGCGCCGCTTCGATATCCTGGTTGATCTGCGCCACCAGCGCCTGAAAATCATCGAATTTCTTCTCGGCCCGCAGCTTCTTAAGAAAGCGCACGGTGATCCGGCGACCGTAGAGATCGCCATCGAAATCGAGCAGATGAATCTCGGCCAGCATGCTTTTCCCGTCGAAGGTGGGGCGCGTTCCCACATTGGCGACGCCATTGCCCAGACCATCCACCCGCACCGCGAAAACGCCCTTCAGGGGCGATACCGGTCGGTTGGCGCGAATGTTCAGCGTCGGGAAGCCGATCTGGCGACCGCGCTTGTCGCCGTGAATGACGTGGCCGGACATTGTAAAGGGTCGACCCAGCAGTTTTTCCGCCATGGCGAAGTCGCCTTCGGCCAGCGCCTGGCGAATGCGCGTGCTGGAGACCCGCTCCCCATCCGAGCAGACATGGGTGCGGGTATCGACGACCTCGAAGCCGAACTGTTCGCCGGCCTGTCGCAGCAGCGCGAAATCCCCGGCCCGGTTGCGGCCGAAACGGAAATCGTCGCCCACCACCAGTAGGCGGACAGCCAGTCCATCGACCAGAACGCGCTGAATGAACGTCTCGGCGGTCATGTTCGCCAGCTGGTCGTTGAACGGCAGACAGAGCATCTGGCCGATGCCCAGATCGCGCAGCAACTCGAATTTTCGCCGGAGCGGCGTCAGGCGGCCCGGCGCTTTCGCCTTGAGGAAATATTCCTGAGGCAATGGCTCGAAAGTGATCACCGTGGTTGGACTGTTGGCGGAGCGGGCATATTCCCGCAGTTGCCCCAGCACCGCCTGATGCCCCAGGTGCGCGCCGTCGAAATTGCCGATCGTCGCGGCCGAACCCTGGTGTTCGGCGCGCAGGTTGTACAGGCCGCGAATGAGTTTCAACTCCAGTCCTCGAAACGGGGGGAGCAGGGATTATACCTCTTGCGATTGAGAATACCCCGTTCAGGGTGCGTGGATTCTCGTCGAGAGCAAGGCGTAAAAACGCAGGCATAGTGGGGCTATGGCAAGTTTTTACAACGCGGCTATCGGCGAAAAGGTGCGTGGCCTGAATGGGGTATTCTTGATCGCAAGAGGTAAATATAACGGAGAAATAATGATGAACGACTGGCTGGAAATCACGACAATGGATCAAATTCCCGTATTGGGCTCACGCATTGTTGAAACGGACACGATGAAAATTGCCATCTTCCGTGGCAGCGACGATGCTATCTACGCCATCAAGGACGCCTGTCCACATAAGGACGGCCCCTTGTCCCAGGGCATTATGCACGGCCATTCGGTCACCTGCCCGATGCACAACTGGAAAATTGATCTCACCACCGGCGAAGCACTTGGCCCGGATGAAGGCTGCACCAATGTGTATGAAAC
>DRPO01000592.1 GCA_011330835.1 Gammaproteobacteria bacterium
CCGCCATGGGCAGCAGCGCGGCGACAACCGTGAAGGTCGCCAGAATCGTGGGATTGCCCACCTCGGCCACCGCATCGATCGTGATGTTGTCGCTGACCTTCTCTTCTTCCAGCCAGCGGCGGTAGATGTTTTCGACAACGACGATCGCGTCATCCACCAGAATGCCGATGGAGAAGATCAGCGCGAACAGGCTGACCCGGTCGATCGTGAAGCCCAGAACCAGCGCCATGAAGACTGTAAACGTGATGACGATCGGAACCACCACCGCGACCACCGCCGCCGCGCGCCAGCCCAGAAAGAACCACACCAGGATGACGACCGCGCCGGTGGCCACGAACAGCTTGAAAATCAGCTCGTTGACCTTTTCGCGCGCGGTCTCGCCGTAATTCCGGGTAATGTTGACATGAACATTGTCCGGGATGACCCGACCCTTGAGACTGTCGATCAGGTTGAGCACATCTTCCGCCACGGCGACGCCGTTGCTGCCCTTTTTCTTGGCAATGGCGATGGTCACGGCGGGAGCGCCAGCCACATCCGGAACGTGCTCGTCCTCGCCATCATGGATTTCCTCGAAAGCCGCGCCGGTGTAGTAACTCACCAGACTCGACGCCTCGTTCGGCCCGCGATGCACATCGGCGACATCGCGCAAATAGACCGGCGAACCGTCATGCATGCCGACGACCAGGCGCTGCAGATCCCGAGCCGAACGCAGAAATCCGCCGGAGTATATGGTCGAAACCACGCCGCCGACTTCCATGTCGCCCGCGTTGCGCTCACTGTTGGCCGCGCGGATGGTCTGCGCCACCTGATCCAGCGTGACGCCATGTCCGGCGAGTTTTTCCGGATAGAGACTGACCGTCATCTGGTCGCGACGACCACTGACAATGAAACCCTGGCTGGTGTTGGGCACCTTCTTGATCTGCTTGAGCACTTCCAGCGCCAGCAGCCGCAACGAGGCGTCATCCACCTCTTCCGACCAGAGCGTTACCGTAACGATGGGCACATCATCGACGCTCTTTGGCTTGACCAGCGGTTCGCTGGCCCCCGGCGGCATTCGGTCCAGATTCGAGGCCAGCTTGTCATACAGCTTGACCAGCGA
Source organism: Gammaproteobacteria bacterium (assembly GCA_011330835.1). Taxonomy (GTDB): domain Bacteria; phylum Pseudomonadota; class Gammaproteobacteria; order UWMA-0217; family UWMA-0217; genus HyVt-560. Next base: position 1,100 of record DRPO01000592.1, read on the forward strand.
CTCCTCGTAATCCTCGCCTACCTTGAACTGCACCGTCACCATCGCCTGGTCGCGCATCGAAGCCGTGTACACATGCTTGACGCCCTTGATCTCCATCATGATCTGTTCCAGCGGAACGGAGATCTGGTTGGCGACCTGTTCGGCGCTGGCGCCCGGGTAGCGAACGAAAATGTCCGCCATCGGCACCGAGATCTGCGGGTCTTCCTGGCGCGGCGTCGCAACCAGGCCGACCAGGCCAAGCATCAGAAACCCTACCAGCAACAGCGGCGTCAGGGGATTGTGGAGAAAGGCGCGGGTCAGGCTGCCGGCGAGGCCGGCGCTTTCAGCGGATGTTTCAGACTTTGGTGGATTTTGTGCGTCGCTCATGGCTATGGCGATTCCGTCAGATCAGATGAAAGACCCCGGGCTATTCGGAGTGGTTGTTGTCGGCGGCCGCTTCAAGTCGCCACCCGGACCGCGCATTGGAGGGCGGGTTATTGACGACCCTCTGTCCGGGGCGCAAACCGGAGAGCACCAGCACCTGGCCATCCCCCAGTTCCCGCCCGAGCCGCAACAGCCGCGTACTGGTGGAGCCATCCTCTTTCACCATCAGCACCTGGGGCAGACTGCGACCGGGGATCAGCGCGGACTTGGGAATCGCGACCAGCGCACCGCCTCCGCCCGCGTTATCGGGAATGACCAGTTCCACATACATGCCGGGTTTGGCGCTCGTGCCTTCAGGCAGATCGAACTTGACCGTGATGGTGTGGTTGGTCGCGTCCGCCATGGGATAGATCCGCGCCACGCGGGCCTTGGTCTTTTCGCCATTGGCCAATGTAATTGGCACCAGCTGTTTTTCGCGCAGCCCCCGCGCCAGACGAGCCGGCACATCGGATCGAACCCGGAGATAATCGACATGGCCAAACTTGATCAATGGCTGACCAGGCTGAACGGTATCGCCCACCTCGACCATCTTCTTCAGGATAACGCCGTCGAAAGGCGCAATGGACAGGGAATCGCGGATCTTGGTGTCGATTTCCTGGATTTGCGACTGCGCCTGCATCAGGGAAGCTTGCGCCTGCTCGACGCCCGTGCGCGCGGAATAGAGATCGGCATGCCGTTCGAGCGGCTTGTCGCCATAACCGAACATATCGCCCATGCGCCGGGTAAACATGTTGTCCATGATGATCGGCATGCCAAACCCCGGCATCGACGAGGGGCTCTCGCTGCGCGGCGCATACAGCTCCCGGCTATACTGGACCTGGGCGTTTTGCAGGGCCGCCATCGCATTCGCCATCTGCGCCTGGATTTGCGCCTTTTTGGCCCGCAGATCATCGTCGTTGATCTTGACCAGCTCCTGCCCCATGCTGAAGGCGTCGCCCTCGCTGCCGGCGATCCAGTCGACCCGCCCCGGCAATTGCGCCGTCAGCGTGACCTCCTTGAACGGAATAACCGTCCCGGAAATCGTCGCGCCCTGCGAAGCGCTGGAAGCCTCGACGTTAATGATCTCGGGCTTGGCGGCATAAGCCTCCCCGGTAAGGAATACGAACCCCGCGACAACAGCTAACAGAAAAGATGAAAATCCGCGACTCGACAAAATGCCTGGCGTTCGTATCCCGTTCATAAACTCTACTCTTGATGAAATTGATCGAAAAACGACAAAAGTCCCGCTCAATCTAACCCATCCCCGAACCATACAAAATCCCTTTTTCAAGATCCCGATAGACCCCTTTGAGAACCCGACGAAACATAGCAATCGGGGCGCTTTTCAGAGAGGTCGGCCAATTCCATTGTCCGTGGCCCGCCGTAGAACGCGACCAGCTTAAAAGCCGTCAAAAAAACAGGTACTTGCCGGAATCAAGTAAATATTCCCCAAAAACGCCAGCACGTTCTGAGCTTTTACATGATTCCTCTGGGCATTTCAATTACCTCTGTTAACCCGCCTTGATCGCCGGTTCCGCGGATTCTCGCAAAAAAACGCTCACCCCGAACGGGAACTCCTGGACGTGGGAAGTATACACGAGAACATTAGTGGTTACTAATATTTAAAAAGGTTTAAAAAAACGAGGACGAAGCTCAGCCATTCCGAGCCCAAGTCCTCGCGCGCGGCCCCATCATTCACGCCTTTGCGGGAATCGCGGGACAAACCCAGAACCCCATTGTCATTCCGGGAGCGTTGAGCGAAGCTCCGGAATCCTGATCGCGATGCTGGATTCCGCCTGCGCGGGAATAATGGGGCGGACGACGACGCCTACGCGCCCAGAACAGGGTATTCCCGAGCGCACGAAAACTGGAAGGTGCAATCCCCACCCTGTTCAGGCTAAATTGGAAGCCCCTACCCCGGAGCCAAAGACGGTGAAACCAGACAACGACGTTGAGTACATCGATTCGGCGACCGCGCTGGAGGCATTCCGGGCCGAAGCCTCCGTCAATCCGTGGCTGGCGATGGACACCGAATTCGTCCGCGAGAAAACCTACTACCCCAGCCCAGGACTCATCCAGGCCGCCCTGCCGAACCGGATTGCCTGCATCGACCCGGTAACCATCAAGGATCTGACGCCCCTGTTCGAGCTGCTGCGCGACACCCGAGTCGTCAAGATTTTCCACGCCGCCGGACAGGACCTCGAACTGATTCACCAGATGTCCGGCCACGGCGTCCAGCCGCTGTTCGACACCCAGATCGCCGCCCAGATGACCGGCATGGGAGAACAGATCAGTTACGCCGCGCTGGTTGAATCGTTCACCGGAATCAGCCTGCCCAAATCCCATACCCGCACAAACTGGCGCAAGCGCCCCCTGTCGCGGGAACAGATCCGCTACGCCGCCGATGACGTTCGCTACCTGGGCCCGATTTACGAAAAACTCTCCCGCCAGCTGGAGCAGGCCGGCCGACTCGACTGGCTCTACGAGGACACGCAAAGGCTCGTCGGCAAACAATCCACCGCCATCGACGGCGACCAGCTGCTCCTTCGACTCAAGGGGCAACACGAACTCACCGGCAAAGCCCGGGCGATTGCCCGTGAACTCGCAACGTGGCGGGAAGAAACCGCCCGGCAACGCAACCTCCCCAAGCGCTGGGTGCTCGCGGACGAAACGATCTTTGAATGGGCGACGAATGGCGACCCCGACGCCATCGCCGCCAGAATCCGGAATCCCGACAAAAAGAACGCCCTGATCAGCCGAAACCGCGAAGCCATCCTCCGGGCGATCCAGCGCGGCGCCAACCTCCCCACCGAAGAGTGGCCCGCGCCTCCCGCCGCGCGACGTCCCGATCCAGCCGTCACAGCCAGACTCAAGACGCTACGGAAAATCATCAACGACCTCGCCGCCCGGGAAAACATCGCCGCCGGCTTGCTGGCCAACCGGAGAGATCTTGAGAAACTACTTGAAGGTCACAGGGAAATACCGTTGATGCAAGGCTGGCGATACCAGCTCGCCGGCGCGGCGGTGGAAAGGTTTCTCGACGCGGGCGACGCGTCGTAGCCTGCCGCCTGCGGTCGAGAGCGCCTCCCTTCTATTCCTCTGGATCAAACGGGTCAATGAGTTGAACGCCACAATAGGAAAAATCTCTGGTATTCCGGGTAGCAACCGCAAACCGATTGTGAATGGCGATGGCGGCTATCTGTCCGTCAGGCACACTCAGGGTTCGACCAGCGAGGCTGCTCTCCCCCATCAGCCGACCATAGACTCTAGCCTCTGGCTCATCAAAACCAAGTACGCGGAATTGAAACGCCTTGGCGAGAAATCGCTCGAAACGTTGCTGGAGTCCTTGCTTGCGCCGCCCATCGGGAAGACGCCACAGGCCGTACATAATCTCCGCGATCGTCACGCTGCTGACGTAGAGATCAGGGCTGTACTGCCGGTTGAGCCAATCTAAGACCTGATGATTCGGTCGGGGCCGCATGATCTCCGATACGATGTTCGTATCGAGCAAAATCATGAGGATATACTTCTCGCGATCAAGAATATCCCGTTCAGGGTGCGCAGGTTTTCGTCGAGAGCAAGGCGCAAAAACGCAGGCATAGCGGGGCTACGTCAAGTTTTTGCAACGCCGCTATCGGGGAAAAGATGCGTGGCCTGAATGGGGTATTCTTGAGCGCGAGAAGTATAAATCAACTGGATCGTGTGGCGCATGCGGAACCGGATCCAATTCGACGCCTGATTCTTCGCCAAAAAACTCCAGGGCGACATCCCCCAACCTTGCGGGAACGGATACCGCCTGTTCAATAATGCGCCGAACCTCTTCTTCCATGGACACGCCATGCTGAGCAGCGCGGTAGCGGAGCTTCGCCACGATGTTCTCGTCGAGTTTTCTGACGCTGAGGTTAGCCATAGGATGGAATACAAATCATGTGCATGCACATGATAGCACGAACTGGAAAGACGCCAAAAACAAAAACAGCCTCGAACGAGGCTGTTTTTGCATGGACAATTTGGAGCGGGAAACCAGATTCGAACTGGCGACCCCAACCTTGGCAAGGTTGTGCTCTACCAACTGAGCTATTCCCGCGTGAGGCTGCGTATTATGGCGAAGTACTCGCGACTGTCAAGAGGGTTTTCCATCGAATCACCACTTTTTTCTCAATCCGGGTTACTCCGTCAATGCCGATCTCAGGTAGATAATCATCGACCACAAGGTCAGCGCGGCGGCGACCATCAGCAGCCAGTAGCCGATCTGGAAGATCGGCAGCCCGAAAATCGGTTTTTCGTAAAGCAGAAAGAACAAGGAAAACATCTGTACGGTGGTTTTGACCTTGCCCACGTATGACACTTTGACCTTGCTGCGCTCGCCGAGTTCCGCCATCCATTCCCGCAGGGCGGAGACGGTGATTTCCCGGCCAATGATGATGACCGCCGCGACAGCCAGCCAGACGCCGCCAAAGCGCTCGACGATGATGACCAGCAGAGCCGCGACCATGAGCTTGTCGGCCACCGGGTCGAGGAACGCGCCGAACGAGGAGGTCTGGTTGAGACGGCGCGCGAGGTAGCCATCGAACCAGTCGGTGAATCCCGCCAGCGCGAAGATGATCGCGGCGATTTCGCCCGACCTCGGTATCGGCGCGTAATAGACCAGGATCACCAGCGGAATGGCGACGATCCGCAGCAGCGTCAGCACGTTGGGAAGATTGAGATTCACGATTCGTGTTGTTGTTTACGGGTTGCTTTCCGGATGATAGACATCGTACACCTGCCGGGCCAGTTTTCTACTGATGCCCGGTACTTTTTGCAATTCATCGACACTTGCCCGGGTGACGCCCCGGATGCCGCCAAACGCCTTGAGCAATGCTTGCCGCCGTTTCGGCCCCAGCCCCGGAATGTCTTCCAGCGTGGACTGGGTGCGGGTCTTGCCGCGCCGCGCCCGGTGGCCGGTGATCGCGAAACGGTGCGATTCGTCGCGCAGATGTTGCACCAGCAAGAAACCGGGAGAATTCGCGGGCAGCGTCAGACCTTGCGGTCGATCGGCGACGAACAGGGTCTCCAGCCCGGACTTGCGCCCTTCCCCCTTGGCGACGCCCACCAGCGTCATGCCCTGGATCGCCAGCTCCTCCATGACTTCCCGCGCCTGGCGAAGCTGGCCCTTGCCGCCATCCACGAACAGGATATCCGGCAGCGGCGCCTGCTCCCTGAGCAAACGGCTGTAGCGACGGGTCAACGCCTGACGCATGGCGGCGTAGTCGTCGCCCGGCGCGACATCCCGGATATTGAAGCGCCGGTAGTCGCTGGTTTTCGGCGCGCCCTCCTCGAAAACGACACAGGAGGCGGTGGTGGATTCGCCCTGGGTATGCGAAATATCGAAACACTCGATACGCGTGGGCCGGGTATCGAGTTGCAGGATGTCCTGAAGGCTGTCGACCCGGGCGCGCTGAGCCTCCCGGGTTTCGATCTTGCCGCCCAGCGCCAGGCGGGCGTTGCCCAGCGCCATCTCCAGCCAGCGGGCGCGCTTGCCTCGCACCGACGACTGGATCGCGACCTTGCGCCCGGCGCGCTGGCTCAACATCTCCTCGTACAGCTCGCGTTCCGCCAGCGGCTCGCTGACAATGATCTTCTCCGGAACCTCCCGGCTGTTGTAATACTGCGCGATAAACGCCGCCAGCACCTCGGCTGGCTCGGCGCCAACATCCGGCAATCTTGGATACCAGGCCCGATTGCCGAGGCTGTTGCCCTGGCGAATGAAGAAAACCTGAACGCAGGCCCGACCGCCCTCGACCACGGCGGCGATGACATCGACATTCCCGCTGGCGCCGGAGATCGCCTGCTGCTGGCTGATCTTGCGCAGCATCTCGATCTGGTCGCGGTAATTGGCGGCCTGCTCGAATTCCAGCGCCCGCGAGGCGGCCTCCATTTGCGCGATTTTTTCAGCGATGATGTCCTGACTGCGCCCTTCCAGAAACCGGATGCTGTCGCGGATGTCGCGGGCGTAATCCTCGCGGTCGATCAGCCCCACGCAAGGCGCGGAGCACCGCTTGATCTGGTATTGCAGACAGGGGCGCGATCGGTTATTGAAGTAACTGTCCTCGCAGAGCCGCACCTGGAATACCTTCTGCAACTGGTTGAGCGTGAAGCGCACCGCCGAGGCGCTGGGATACGGCCCGAAATAGCGATCACTCCGGTTGCGCGCGCCGCGATGAAAGCTCAAGCGGGGGAACTCGGCCCGGTGCGTCACCCGGATATAGGGATAACTCTTGTCGTCCCGCAGCAGAATGTTGTACCGCGGCTTGAGCGACTTGATGAGATTGCTCTCCAGCAACAGCGCCTCCGCCTCGGTCGCCGTCACCGTGGTCTTGATATCCACGATCTGCTGCACCATGCGACCGATTCGCAGACTCTGATGGCGCTTGGTGAAGTAGCTATTGACGCGCTTTTTCAGGTTGACCGCCTTGCCTACATACAGCAGCTCGCCCTTCTCGGCGAACATCTGGTAGACGCCCGGCTGCTCCGGCAAACGCGAGCGCAACCGCTGGAGACGGGAACCGGAATCAGCCATCGAGCAAACGCCTCGCC